>NZ_JBEZKZ010000001.1:0-86479 GCF_040651895.1 Streptomyces sp. NPDC048352 | reverse complement strand
TGAAGCGCACGGGCCCCGTTCCGTGAGGATTAGGCGGGCTGTGCCGACGGCGTCACCTGTGAGCTGTGGGAGGGCGCGGGGTGCGTGCCCACAGTCGACGGCGTGATGATCTACCCGTCCAAGGTCTGTGCCGTCACGCCAACCGGGACCCGATCCGAAACCTCATGTCCCCGGCAGCCCGACGGACATCCTCCGACAGGGCCTCCACCTCCAGCACCCCGAGCAGCACCATCAGAGCCCGCGCCTCATCCTCGGCCAGCAGCCGCAGACGCGGCTCGGGCACCCCGTCCAGCAGCGAATCCAACAGGTCCAGCACACCCTCATCCATGCCGGAGACAACGCGGTAGGCCGGCCGAAGTCACCGGCCCGCAGAAGGGCGATCCACGAGGCGGCGATGCCGGTTGATGCGCGCGTCATCGGGTGGCCGGTCCCTTCAGTCCCTGCCGGGCGCCGGCGCCGCGCGGACACGGCGCTGCGCCTGCTCCGGGGTCGCCGCGTACGGCTCGATCGGCGCGGCGAGCATCGACAGGGCACCCCGCCCGGCGCCCCGGTCCCCGACGCCCCCCGTGTCGTGACTACCCGCACTCTTCCATGGACGTGATCCTGTCCGCGTACCGGGAGGCTCCGACAGGCGGGAGTGACGGCCTCGGCCGTACTGCGTCCCGTCACGGGGACCGGGGCCTGTCCCGCACACTCCGCTCCGGCACGGGCTACAGCGACCCTAAAGGGTGACCGAGAGCCTCCGCAGCGGTCCCTGGGGGCTCGACTTGTCGGTCGGGACGAAGTACTGCGGACGAGCACGGCACCGGGACTTCCTGGACGCTTTCACGCAGTCGGCCTCCGTGTAGAACAGCTGCCGCGAGCGGCATTATCGGCTACACCGCCATCCCCGCCCTGGTCGCAAGTCGTGTCGGCCACAACGGGCCCGGCGTTGACACCGTAGAAGCCGCCCAAGGTCTCAACCCCGTTCTTCCCCTCCAATTGGGCGAGCAGCGCCGCCGCCACGCCGCGAGCAAGTTCACTCGCGGTCCTCACCACCCGGTTCTGCGCGCGTCCAGACCGAGGACGACCATCGCTGACTGGATCGAACACGTACCGGCCGGCGACGGGTTCGAGAGCTCGGGCACCAGCTGGAACGTGGCGCGGAGCCATCTCGGAAGCAGACGTGTCCATCACCGCGTCCCACGGTCCTTTCCCGGCCAAGCGGAGCAGGTCCGGGGTCAACGTCCGGTCGCCGTGGACTGTACGGGCGCCCTCTGGCGCGACGCCGGAACGGCCCCGGCTGCGCACCGTCACCTCCCTGCCCCGATCGAGGGCGGTCTGCGCGACCGCACGACCAAGAGACCAACTCCCGCCAAGCCTCCATGCTGGCGATCCTGCCGTGCAGGCCATGCCACAAAGGCCACCTCCGAATCCGTAGTAACAGATTGTGTCCGACGGGCAACTTTCAGTAGATTTAGTGGGTGGTGTTCTCCCTCACCGGCTTTGCGGCGGCGACCGCCGCGGCGGTCCTGCTGTCGCTACCGCACCCGGCCCCCGCCCTCGGGCAGGCGCCTCAGGCCTGCGTACCTTCCGGACAGGACTCCCGAGGGAGATCATCCGTCGACCAAGGCGTGATCGCCTGGGAGGACGAGACGGTCTTCGATGACGCCCGCACCTACGCGGTCGGCCAGTGGACCAGCGGCAACCTCAAACAGGTCACCTTCCACCCGGACTCCGCCTCCGAGGTTGCGGACCTGGAGTGGAACGACACCCGCTCCAGCGGAGGCGACTGGAAAAACGTCCTCGCCCGCTGGACCGGACTCCCTGGCACGGACAGCGTCACCATGAACCGCTTCTACCTCGACGACGGAGCCGTCCGCGGAACGATCGCGCACCGGCGCCGCGTCGCCACCCACGAACTCGGCCACGCCCTCGGCTTCTGCCACAAGAGCACCCAGGTCGCCTCCATCATGTGGGCCGACAACGCCGAGGCCGCGCGCGCCGGCATCGACCAGATCACCACCACCGACCGTGCGTACTACCACCAGCTGTGGGGATGACCATGAAGAAGCTTCTCGTCGCCGCCGTCTCGGCCGGCGCCGCGGCCGCCCTGGCCGGCGGGGCCTGGGTCGGCTGGGACCAGTACCGTGCCGCGCGCACCACGCAGAGCGAAGCCGTCCACGCCTTCGACACCACCGACCCGAACCTGGTCGCCCCCGAAGCCGCAGCGGTCTTCACCGGAACCGTCCTGGAAGACCTCGGCCGACGGACCGTCGAAGGCCTGCCCTCCGACGCCTACCGCGTCCGCGTCGACCGCGTCCTCAAGGGCAATGCCATGGGGGAGATGCTGGTCAGCCAGAGCGACGAGAGCGGGCACAAGTACCTCGTGGGCCAGACATACGTGTGGGCCACCAACCCCGCAACCCGCCCCGAGGAAGGCGTCGCCCAGCTCTACGACGCCGACCCCCGACCGGCCAGCGAGACGGACATCGCCACTTGGACCGCCGCCCTGGAGCCCGCGCTGTAGACGCTCCAGCCGTGCCGCGGCCTCCATATACCCGGACATTGCGTTCTCCGCCTCCGCCGGGGCCATCCTTGGAAGCGGAGGAACGCAGAGGCGCCGGGAAGAGCCCCCAGGTACGGCGGCCCATGACCCTGGATCCGCGGTGATCGCCCAGCGGTCAGCCACCTGTCGTGCCGCTCGACGGGTCCGGCGGAACGAACTGGGTCGGGCGGATGCCCGAGTGGTGCGCGACCATCTCGACCGGCAGCCGCGGCTGGGTATGTGCGATCGACCTCTGACGGGGTGGGCCCGCCTGACCACCCGGGACGTACCGCGGCACGTCGTCGGCGCTGCCTTGGCCAGGGTGCTTCTTTTTCAGGGGGCGGTGTCGGGGTCGGCGCTGGTGGAAAGCGTGTTGAGGCGGTCATGGACTTGGTCGGGTTGGACGTCGTTGAGCCAGCTGCCGAGTCCGGCTGCCATGACGAGGGGGTCGATGCCTAGCAGCCGGCTGATGTGGTGCATGTCGCGGAGGCTGTAGGTGATCTGGCCGTCCTGACGTTTGCTGATCTGGCTTTTAGACATGCCGAGGTAGCGGCCGAGCTGCTCATAGGTGAGTTCCGCGCGGAGTCGTCCGTGTTCTACGGCCTCGATGAACCTGAGCTCGAGCTCGGTCACGGCTTCTCGGGCCTGCTTCGCGGTCTTCTCCATGGGGCCATCATATCGATCCCGGATTCGATGTCGGAGACCATAGTCGGCTGATGGAATCCATGTATCCGACAGAGCGCTTAGGTTGCTTAGAGAGAAACTCTGTTGGTAGCTTGGAGCCATGACTGACGGACCGAATCTCGCCGTGTCTGAGGGAATCCGGCATGGCTGGGCGCCCGCCCACGCCTGGCGCTGGTTCTTACTGCGCTCCGCAAAGCACGTTCCGAAGGCGACCAGGGAGCAGCCCGAGTGGAAGAGCCTCGGCGCGTCCTTCTTCGCGATCTTGCAGGCGGTTGGCCAGGCGGCAGACGAAGACGGTACGAATGCCTTCCTGGGAACCGACACCCTCATGGCGATCGGCCGGTGCAGTAAGGAAACCGTGCAGAAGGTGCTCCTTGCTGCGGAGGCGGTCTGCCTGATTCGCAAGACAGCCAATGCCCGGGGAGGCCGGCACCCCAAACCCGCCACCTACGCCTGCTTGCTCCCACTTGGCGTCAACACTGCTACAGGCCATGGCATTGCCTGGGCCAGGGTAGTAGCCGTGCTGTCCAGTTCCGCACACGACCGCAGGCTCCGGCACAAGCGGGCACAGGTTCTGGGGCGTCACGTGACACCGCCTGACCGGAACCCGAATCAGGAGCTGAGGGTGTCACGTGACGCCCCCGTACGTCCTGAAGCGACGATTGAGGAGGCGTCACATGATGCGAACAGAGAGCGTCATGTGACGGATCAGGGGGCGTCACCTGACGCCCCTACCAGGTTTCACCAAGCCTTCCACCAGGAGATGGATGAGGTGGTGTGTCAGCCTCAGGTGGATGGGGCCTTGCCGTCGACTACAGGGCAGAGCGGGCGTCACGGCAGGGTGGTCCTTCCGGCCGAGGGGCCCGAGGACGGCCGTAGCTCCACGGTGGCGGCCTCTAACTACACCAGGCACGTCGCCTCCTGCGACCGGTGCCCTCGGGAGATGTGGTGCCCGCAGGGCTCCCAGTTGCGTAGATACCTCGTTGCTGAGCAGACCCACAAACGGGCCCGGTACCTGGGGCAGTCGCCAGGGTGATGCCGGGCGACTCGCCACAGGGCGCAGGGCGCCACCACCGGTCGGTGATAGCGAAGGTCAGTGTGCGCGGACGGCAGTTGGGTTGGGCCCGCTCGTTTGCTCCGGGATGGGCCGCCTCAAGCCCGTGTCGGCCGCGGCATAGCACCGGCAAGGACTTCGCTGATCGTGTTCTCGGTGGTGTCGTCGAGGGTGATGTCGTAGGTGCGGGCCATTTGCTGGATGCGTGCGACCGCCTTCCGCACGGCGGCGTGGTCGCCGGCAGTCGACTCGATGCGCAGGAGGTCTCGGTGGAGGACTTCGGAGGTTTCCTCGATCTCGAGGGCTCGCTGGATGGTGCGGCGGGCGGCGTCGAGGTCGGGGGTGTCGCCGTCGGTGTGCCAGCGGGCGAGGGTGTGGGCGGTGTCGGTGATCCGCGCCAGCATTTCCTGGATGACGGGGTCTGCCCAGGGCAGGGTCCGGCCTTCGAAGGGGCGGCCGCGGACCAGCGCCATGGCCGTTTCCAGGTCGGCGGTGCCGGCCCCGGGGCCGGCGGCCAGGCCTCGGGTGGCCAGGGTTTTGAACTCGGCCCAGTCCGAGGTGACCGAGGGGTGCAGGACGTACCCGGCGCCGTTTTTGGGGCGCGGAAGCAGCGGGTGGCCGTCGCTGGTGAGGCCGAGGACGTTGCGCAGTTCGGACAGCCGGGAGTGCAGGGTGCGGGTGGACCAGGGGTTGACGGGGTCCATGGCCTGGCACAGGTACTCGGTGCCGCGTCCGGGGCGCAGGTGGATGAGGGCTGCGAGGGCGGCGGTGCGGGGGCCGTGGGCGGTGGCGGCGGTGCCGGTGATGCGCAGGGGGCCGAGCATGTCGATGCGGACAGGTGCTTGCTCGTCGGTGGCCTGGGCGGGCACGGTGGCGGCGGTTTGGGTGGGTACCTGCGCCTTGTTGGTGGCGGCCTGGCCCGTCTCGTTGGCCTCTGCCGTGTCCGTCGCCGTCTCTGGCCCGTCTGCTGCTGGCTGCATGGCTTCGGGGGTGCCTTGGTCGCTGACGGGCTGGGGGGCGGTGGCCGGGGAGGCGGTGATGAGTGCGGGGAAGGGGTTGCCGGGGTCCTGGGCGTCGGCGGTGGTGGACCGTAGGGTCAGAGGCTGCCCGTTGGCGGCTGCCTGGTCGTGGCTCTCGGCGAGTTCCCATGCGCCGGAAGCCGGTACTGGGTCCTGGGTGGAGATCTGCAGGGCGTGGACGTACTGCCGGTACTGCTCGTCGGTGATGCGTTGCAGGGTGACGGGCAGGCCGAGCGGGGCGAGGAGGGCTTCCTGCCCTGTCGTGACGTCGATGATCTCGGCGTGCGGGAAGACGCGCCGGGCCGCCTCGCTCGCAGGCAGGACGACGGCGGTCTTCAGGTCCCGGGCGGCAGCCAGAGCATCGGCGAGCTGGGCCAGGTGTTCCCCATCGTGGTCGCCGGCGCCGATCATCAGCCATGGCAGGACCTGCTCGCCGCTCTGGTGGGCTTCGAGGAGGAGTTCGCCAAGGTCGGCGGCGACGGCCGGCAGGTGGGGCATGGTGCGGATCCGGCCCTGCGGCAGGAGCTGGGCCAGGCGGCTGCCGAGGCCGGCGGTGAGGATCTCGCTGTAGTCGGTCCACCCTGACGTTCCCAGTTCCAGGGCCAGAGCGCGGGCGACTTCGAGGACCTCCTCCGGGGTGCCGTCCAGGAGAAGGATGTCGCAGGTGGTCAGGTCGGCCAGCAGGAGCCCGTCCTGATGGGCGCCGAGGGAGACCAGGCCCGGGTAGGGGGCCTCGACGTCTTTCAGGGCTTCGGGATCCGGGAGAACGGCTGCGGGGTCCAGGGTCCAGGTACGGCTGTCGGGCCCTGCGGTGAACGGGGCTAGGGGGTCGGCTGGCTCGTCCAGGAGCATCCGGACCTCCTTGCCTGCCAGGAGCACGCCGCGCAGGGTGGGCAGCACGCGTTCGTCGGTGGCGGCCTGGTGGGCGAGGGCGCGCAGGATGCGGTCGAGGATTTCGACGCCGGCGGGCTCGCCTGCTGCTGTCAGGAGCTGTTCGAGGGTGTTGGGGTCGTTGTCCTGGGCGATGGTCTGGCCCGCGCGGCGCTGGCGTTGTTGCAGAATCCGGCGCACGCCCAGAGCGCCTGCCAGGGACGCGGCCAGCAGCGTCCCGAGTCCCGCTACCACCGCCCAGTTCACGCCGGCCGTGGCGCTCAGCGTACGTGGGGCGTCGGGGGCTGGCGCCTGGGCGGGGGAGGAGCTCGGGGCCGGCGAGGCGGCCGCAGGTGTCCGCGTCGGGAGCTGGGCCGATGGCGCGGCGGCCGGTGCGGAAGGCGAAGTGGCGGGTGGCGCCGTCTGCGGGGGCGCCGTCGCCGCCGGCGGGGCGGTGGCCGGTGGCGTGGCCGGTCCGGGCTCGGGGGTGTGCGGGGACGGGGCGGGGGTCTCGGTTCCTGCGGTGTGGGGGAGGGTGAGCTGTTGTCCGGGATAGATCAGATCGGGGTTGTTGAAGGTGTCGCCGCCGGGAAGAGGCTGGCCCTGGTTCAGGTCGAAGATTTCCTGATGGCGGTCGGGGTCGCCCAGCTGGTCAGCCGCGATGGAGGAGAGGCTGTCCCCGTCGCGGACCGTGTACCGGACCTGGCCGGCGCCGTGCGGCGCGCTCCCCTCTCCTGCTGTGCCGGCGCCCGTTGCCGGGGCGGAGGGGATGGTGGCGCCGGCGGGCAGGGTGAGCACCCATCCCGGCTGGATGGGCCGCTCGGCGTCGAAGACCGTGCCGTCTGCCATGGTGCGGCCGTCGTTGAGTGCGGCGATGTCCGTCCACCGCTCCCCGCTGCCGAGCGTCTGCTGGGCGATGGACCACAGGCTTTCCGCGGGCCGCAGATCGCGGACCGTGTACGTCACGGCCGTGCTCGACGAGCCGGCCGCTGCGCTGCGCGGTGCGGTCTCGGCGCCGCCGGGTGTGGGGGAGGCGGTGACGCCCGTGGGGGTGGCGGCGGGAGCGGCGGTGGTGGGGGCGGCGAGGGCGGTTCCCGTGGGCAGGGCCAGCAGGACGGCGCCGACCAGGGCGGCCGCGGCCCGCTGCCCGACCAGGCCCCGGATCTGCGGGGCCCTGCGGCCGCGGAGCTGGGCGGGGATCTCCAGCAGGACCGCACCGGTGAAGCACACCCACCCCACCCACCCGGCGACGGCCAGGCCCAGCAGGAACACCTGCCCGGAATCCTCGGTCGACAGCAGGTGCCAGAGCGCGGCCACACCGGGGGGTCCGACCAGGGTGGTGGCCCACCACAGCAGGACGGGCAGTCCGGCCAGCAGCAGGGCCAGAACGGCCAGGGACAGCACGCCGCGCAGCAGTGCGGCCGCCGTCTGGGATCCGCTCCGGCGTGATGGCGGGGTGCGGTCGGGGGTGGGCTTCGGCATCGCCGGTCCTTTTCGCTGGGGTGCGGGGCTATTGGGGCTGGGTGACGCCGTGCAGCAGGCGCGCGCTGGCGTGGCCGGTGACGTCCATGGATCCGATGCCGGCGATGGACAGGAACACCGTGGGATAGGTGCCGTGGACGGTGACGGTGAGCTGGGTTCCGTCGGCGGACAGGCTCGCGCTGCCCTCGGTGCCGGTGCGGGCGAGGTAGGCCTGGGCGGCGGCCTGGGCGGCGGCCGGGTCGACCCGGATTCCTGTGCCGGTGATGGCCGCGGCGGGGTCGATGGCCTGACCGGCCGCGCGGGCGGCTTCCATGGCGACGGCGTCCGCGCGTTCGGTCGCGCGGAGTTTCCCGCCGCCGTCGATGGCCAGGCCGATGATGGCCAGCAGTGCCACGGTGGTGATC
Organism: Streptomyces sp. NPDC048352; assembly: GCF_040651895.1. NCBI lineage: Bacteria > Bacillati > Actinomycetota > Actinomycetes > Kitasatosporales > Streptomycetaceae > Streptomyces > Streptomyces sp. NPDC048352. The sequence goes on along the minus strand of NZ_JBEZKZ010000001.1, from coordinate 78,439 downwards.
GCGGTGTAGACGGCGATCCCGCCCCGGTCCTCGCGCAGACGGCCGGCCGCCCGGCTTCGAACGGTCTGCATGCCTCAGCCCTCCCGGGAGCGGTAGGCGTCCACGATGGAGGTGAACGTGCTGGTCAGGGTCTTGGATCCGGGGACACCGGGGAGCAGCAGGTCGGCCATGGCGACGGTGCAGGTGATGGTCACGGTGACGGTGCCGACCTGCCCGATCGGTACGGCCAGTCCGGAAACGTCCACGCTGGTGCTCGAGGAGGCGCAGTGGAGGCCCTGGTCGTCAAGGGAGCGGGCGGCCGCGGCGGACGCTTCGGACTGGGCCGCGCCGTAGGTGCGGGAGATGGAGGCGGCGCGGGCCGCGTCTTCGGCGGCCGCGTCGATCTTCGCACCGGAGGTGACGATCCGCCCGCCCGCGATGGCCAGGCACAGCAGCATGATCAGCAGGGGGGTCACGATGGCGGCCGCGATGGTCTCGCTGCCCCGGTCCTGGCGGGCCAGGGCCAGCAACCGTCTCGCCTGTGCGGTGAGGGTCATGGGGTGGTCCACCGTTCACGGGGCGCCCCGGCCGTCTGGGAGACGCTCAGACCCGACAGGCCCGGGATCAGGGAGGGCGCCGTGCCGGTCACGGTCACCCGGACCTCGGTTGTGCTGCTGCCGGAGGTGCTGACGGCGCTGGAGGCGAGGCTGTCGCCGGCGATCCGTCCCAGGGCTTCGCGGGCCCGGGCGGCGCCCGCGCCTTCGGGGGCCTGGTAGACGCGGGCGGCGGCGACGCCTTCACGGGCGGCGGTCAGGGCGATGCTGCGGGCGTGGAACCACATCGCGGCCTGGACGACCGCGACCGTGATCAGGATGACGAACGGGAACACGATCGCCATCTGGATCGACGCCTCACCCCGGTCCCCGGCCCCGCCCCGCAACCGGCCCCAGCGGCACGCGCCGGCGCTGCCGGGAACGCGCCCTGGCCTCTTCGGCCGGTCCCCGGCCCAGCGTCCTGCCACCACTCCCCCTCTCTGCGTTTCGCGTCGCTGTCGGGCTGTCAGATGCCGGACAGCTTGCCGTTGTACTTGGTGACCACCACGCCGATGGTCCCGGCGATGACGAGGGCGCCGGTGACGGCGGCGACCCAAATGATGATCGTGGTGATGGAGATGTCGCCCCGGTCCTTGGAGCTGTGATCCTTGATGTCCTGCCAGTGGGAGCGCAGGGCGACGGACAGGCGGACGGCGAGCTTGGTCATGACGTTTCTCCCTCGTGGGCGGTCAGGTGGTGAGCATGCGGATGATGGCGGGGAACGCGATCAGGAGCATGACCAGGACGGCCAGCAGGGCGCCGGGGGCGGTCATCTTCTCGCTGTTCGCGTTGGCGTCGGCCGCCTGGGCGGCCAGGAGCTCGGTGCGCAGGTTCTTCGCGCGCGAGCGGAGGGTGGCGTAGACGGAGGCGCCGTCGTCGGCGGACTGCCGCATGATCGCGGCGAGGTCGTCCATCACGGGCAGGTCGAGTTCGGCGGTCAGGCGGGCCAGCGACTCCCAGTGCGCCACCTTGTCCACCCGGGACTGGGCCAGCGCTGCCTGGATCCGCTGGAACGCCCACCCGCGGCCGACCTGCGCGGCCTGTTCCATGGCCTGCTCGGCGGAGACGTTGCCGGCCCGGCGCAGTGCCACCAGGTCGAGGTAGGCGGCCATGGCGTGGGCGAACTCCGCCCGTGCCCGCTTGGCCTTGTCGCGCAGCGCGAGATCGGGTGCGAACCACAGCACTGCGGCCGCCAGGAGGGCGACGATCGCGGGCAGGTACAGCGGCAGCCCGAGCAGCAGGAGCGGGATGGTGGACAGGGGCGGCAGGAGCAGGCCGCCGCCGGCGAGTGCCACCTTGGTCAGGACGAACTTGGCCGGGGTGCTGCCGGTCAGGGCCAGGTCCTTGTACGGGATTCTTACGCCCGGCACGTCGGCCAGGCGCTCGAGCAGCCAACGCCCCCACCGCTCGTCGCGGTCCAGTGCCTGGTGGTCGGCCGCGGCGGACAGGGCCGCGGGCTGGTTGAGGCGTCGCAGCGCCGGCCCGAGGGCCGGGGCGGGCCGCAGGACTTCACGGATCAGCAGAGCGCCGCCGGCGCCGATGGCCGCTCCGGACAGGATCACCGCGACCGGCATCATGCCCGCACCTCCACAGCCGACTCGGATACCTCTTCGCCGTCATCAACGGCGGCCGCGGGGGTGACGGCGCTGCGGGGGTCGGCGATCAGGAAGCGGGGAACGGGCTTGATGTCGGCGATCTGCCGCATCATCGCCAGGACCCCGACGAAGGCGGCCATGAGCACGGCCAGGACCAGCTGGCCCAGCATCGTCCCGTACGGGGCGGTGTAGGAGGGCACCAGGAACCCGGCGCCGATGACGCCGAGGGTGATGATGGTCATCCACCGCATCGTGGTGCGGGGCTTGGCGCGGTCGGCCTCGATGCCGCGGCGCCGGGCGACCTCCTCGTGGACGGACTCGGCGAGGTCGTCCAGCGCCTGCGCGAGCCCGGGCCCCCGGTCGGCCGCCGACAGCACCAGCGCCGCCACGACCTTGTCGGCCGTCACATCAGCCAGGGCGTCGCCGAAGGCGCGCAGCGCGTCGGTGGGCCGCCACCCGACCTGGAGCCGGTCCACGAGATCGGCGACCTCACCGGCGATGTCCTCAGGACACCCGCGCCGGGAGATCTGCAACGCCTCGTCCAGGCCCCGGCCCAGCCGGAGCGTGTTGGCCAGGCGCTGGGTCCAGTCCCCGAGCGCCTCGAGCTTTCCGATACGGGCGGTGGCCGACTTCGTCGGCGCCAGCAGCCACGGCACCCCGATCACCGCGAGGAACACCATGGCCCCGGCCACGAACACCCCCGTGACCAGCCACAGCAGCACCCCGGCCAGCGCCCCGCCGGCAAGCCGCGTACGACGCGCCATCCGCTCGTCCCGGGTCGCCAGGTTCCGCCCGGCCCGCACCCGCTCGGCCAGCCCGGGCCCCTTGGGGGCGGTCGTGCCGACGACGCCGGCCACCAGGCCGACCAGGCCGCCCGCCACCAAGAGCCCGGCGAGCACCCACCACAGCACTGTCACAGCGCCCCCTCAGAAACCAGCAGCGCAAGCGCCGCGCCCCAGGCCCCGGCCTGCTCGTTCAGCAGCTCCGCGTCGAAGCCGGCGCGACGCAGGTCGTTGATGCACCGCGGCAGCATCAAGGGCACGGCGCGGTGCTCACCCCATTCCGGGCGTGGCCCGAAGATCTGGTTGGTCTCCGGGCGGCCGCCTTCGCCGATCCCGGTGACCTCCAGGACGTGGGAGACGAACCGGTGCCGGTGCCCGCCGATTTTCGTCTCGTCGATGGAGGACACGAACACGATGAAGTGCAGCCCGTTCGCGGCCTGCCGGTAGGCCAGCGACTCCGACATGTTCGCCTGCGCCAGCAGGTACAGCTCGGCGATCCGGTCGAACACCACGGACGGGTGGATGGCGTGCAGGGTGCACAGGTTGCCGCCCGCGCCGTTGGTCATCGCCTGGAGCATGGCCACGATCTCCGGGCCGCGGACCTCGCCGACCACGATCCGCGTCAACGTCATACGCAGCGCCCGGTACATCAGGTCCATCAGCGTGATCTCGCCGGCCGCGTTGCCGGCGACCATTTCGCCGTTGGACTCGCGGGCCTCCATCGGCACCACCTGCCGGTGGTGCCCGTTCTCGTGGGCGAACAGCTCGTACTCGGTCTCCAGCGTGGCGAACCGCTCGTCCGGGTCGATCTCCTTCAGGAGCGCCCGCAGCAGGGTCGTCTTGCCGGCGGCCTGACCGCCCACGATCATGACGTTCTTCTCCGCGCGCACGCACGCCCGCAAGAACGCCTCCAGCGTGGTGTCGAGCATCCCGCGGTTCACGAGCTCGGGCAGGTCGGCGTGGCGCATGCTGTGCCGGCGGATCGTCACATACGTGCCCGGGGTGACGTCGATGACCGCCTGCAGCCGTGACCCGTCGGCCAGCCGCAGCGCCAGGAACGGGTCCGCCGTCGACAGGCTCCGCTCGGCCTGGCCGGTGGTGCGCCGGGCCAGGTCCCGCAGGAGTTCGCGCAGCTCCTCGTCGGAGTCCGCGACCGGTGCCACCTGCACGCGGCGGCCGTCGGTGAAGTCCAGCCACACGTCTTCGTATCCGTTGATGAAGATGTTCTCCACCAGTGTGTTGTCCAGGTGCTGCTGCAGGCGCCCGGCCCGGAACTGCAGGTCGAACACGGCCTGCGCGATGGCCGCGTCCTCGCCCGGGCCGGTGGCCGTCCCGCGCTTGACGGCCTCGGCGTCCGACCACACCGCCACCTGCTCATTGATCAGGTGGCGGCCCTGCTGCTCCTGCGCGGCCTGGCTCAGACCCGGCCGGGCACGCAGCAGCTCGGTCAACCGCTCCCCGACCTGCTTCTTGATCAGCCGCACCGCCGCGTAATCCACCACGACAGCCGCCGGGAGCGCCGGCTGAGGCAGCTGCGGCGCACCGGCGCCGGGCCCCGCTGAGGGAGCCGGAAGCCACGGATTGACCGGCACGCCCTGCTGCCCGCCCGGCGCGCCAGCGCCGGAGCCGCCGCGTACGGCGCCCAGCCGGCTCTCCAGGGAGCCAGCCACACGGGGGTCGTTGTGAAGAGGGTTAGCGCGCACCCGTCACCACCACATCCGCCGTGCCAGGGGGAGGGGCCAGGCGCGAGCGGCGGATCGCCACCAGCTCCTGCACCCGTACCGCCGCCGTCCGCACCCCACGCATCAACTCCCCGGACTCGAACCTGCGCGGCTGATCCGCACCGTCCGACAGCACGGCAGCCTCCTTCGGCCGCCACGGCAGCACCGCGGTGACCGTGACCCCCAGGTGCCTCCGCACCTCCTCCTTCGAGAACGGCCCCTCGTCCACCAGCAGCAGCCCGAGCTCCGTGCGCCCGCCCAACGACGCACGCAGCGCCTCGATCCGCACCTGGGCACCCTGCAGCCCGCGCAGCGTATTGCGGGCGACCAGCAGGACAGCGTCCGCCTTCTGCGCCAGCACACCCGAAGGCCCCACCGCGCCCCGCCGGCCCAGGTCCACGATCACGTCATGCCCATGCTCCTCGATCCCCGCGAACAGCACCGACAGCGGCCGCCAGGCCGGCTCCATCGCCGAGGCGTGCGCAGGATCGTAGAGACCAGGCAGCACCAGCCGGTCACGCGTCCCGGCATCGGTGACGTCCACCAGCTGCCGCCAGAACGCATCCACCAGCTGCCCATGACCCTGCCGGGCCGCCACCGCCAGATTCCGCATCCCCCGCGAGTTGTCCAACGTGCCCTGCAGCGCACCAGGCAGAACAGCCCCGCCGTCCGGATCCGCCTCGGCCAGCACCACCCGATGCCCCTCCGGCATCGGCCACGTCATCAGCAGGCCCAGAGCGGCCGTGGTCACCCCCGGCGCTCCCAGCCCGCCCGCCAGCGCCACCACCGCCATCAGGAACCCTCCTGCGCGGCCACGATCAGCGCCACCGCACCCGTCGCCACCCGCGACGCCAGCACCGGCCCATCCGCAGCCGGCACCGCCACGTCCACCACCACCACACCCGTCGCCGGCGCCGCCACCCCCACCGCGACCACCGTCGCCGCAAGCGTCTTCGGAGCAGGCGCCGCCTCACCAGGCTTGCCGGCCCCCGCCGCCCCGGCCGCCTGGGCCGGATCCGGCGTCGAGACGATCAGCACCTTCTGCCCAGGCGACAGCCGCGACGCCGGAAGCTGCGACGGCTTCAACGCCACACCCACCAGCTGCTCACCGCCCTTCACCAGCGACACGGCCGTGACCTGCCCCGGTGACAGCAGCGATCCGGCCTTCAGGGCCACAGCGGCACGCTGGCCGACCAGGCCCGCCTTCTTCGTCGCGGGCACCGCCTTGACCACCGGGTCCAGAGCCAGCGACGCCGGCGCCAGGTCGGCTGCAGAGAGCGCCTGTCCCACCGGCACATCCCGGGCCACCACCAGCACACTCGAGCGCTGACCCGACACGGTGAACAGCAGCGCCCCCGACAGGCCACCGGCCGCGATCAGCGCGACGGACAGCGCGATCAACCCAGGACGGCGGCGCCGCTGGCGGACGACTCGGGGCGCTGGCGTCGGCTTGTCGGCGGGCCCACCCGGCCCGGGGACGGCGGCACGGCCATTCGCGGCCGCGGTGGTCGTACTCACGTGCTGTGCCTCCAGCAGAGGAGAAGGAAGAGAAGAGGGGGAACAGGGGTGCTCCGACTACTGGCCGACTACCTGGACTTCACCCACGGCGATGTCCACGGCACTGGAGCGGACCTCGGTCAGCTGACCGCTCTGGCCGCCGCCGGTCCAGTCGATCGCCCAGGTAGACGTCGCGGTCACGTGGTACTTGCCGGGCGTCCGGTAGCTGTGACCGCAATCGGGCGACGGGTTCTTGCCGAACTCGGCCCGGTAGGGTGTGCCCGGAGTGGTGCAGGTGACCGTCGTGCCGTCACCCAGCGCCCATACGATCTTGGCGACCCGGGCCGTGGCGGTGACCGTGACGGCCCCGGCGGAAGCGGACGCGACGTTGGGGCCATAGGTCTCGGGGCCCGTCGCCGTCCACATGTAGACGGGCATACCGACGACACCGACACCCCCCGGCTTGGGGACGATGCCGATGGCCGGCGGACGAAGGAGCATCGAGTCGACCGCGCGCTGCGCGAGGACAGCAGGGTCCACGGCTACCGCACCGGGCGGGTTCTGTGCCCAGAAGGCCCGCCCCGCTCCCGCGAGATTGTCGCCGTCCGTGATGCCGTTTCCGAGTCCGCACGGGTCTAGGTAGACCGCCCCGTCGCCGGGCGAGTGGCCCTGCCACAGAGCACTGCCAGCCGGCGGAGGCGGATCCATCGGCCGGAACGAGCAGTTCCGGCCCAAGCCGTCGATGCTGCTTCCGGAACCTGTTGAGGAGCCGCCGGCCTGCTGGCCCGTGTTCGAGCGGGCCGGGGGCCTGCCCGGAACGTTGACCTCAACACAGACGTGTAGGTAGCAGTTGCCCACGTTGACAGGGTCGTCCGCGCTGGCTGTCAAGGGGCTGGATGCGAACAGGACGAGCGCACCCACAGCGCCCGCGCGTCGTCTCAGCACGCCTTCCCCTCCTGCTTGTCCTCCAGAACCATCCAGCCGTTGGGCCACTTCTCGGCCGTCACGGTGTTGATGTACCGCAAGAGCCGCGTGCTGGGCAGCGGGAGCTCCGTGCCGCCGTTCTTCTCCACCGGCTTCCAATGGGAGACGTCCAGGCAGTCGGTGATGACGGCGGTCTTGAGCTTCGTGTCTGCCTTGAAGGTGATCCCGGAGTTCGAGCGTTGAGGCTGGCCGGAGAAGACGTGTCCTCTCGTACGGAGGTTCGCGAGGTCCTGCTGGATCTGTACGAGGGCGCTACCAGTGGTGACCTTGGCCAGGTTGGAGTCATCGGGATCGGGCTTGGCGTAGGCGGCGGTCAGGACATCCCAGTAGTGGGTGTAGGCCGCCTGGACCTCGGCCTTGTCAGCCGCTTCGGGGTCGACGGGCGCGCTCGGTGAGGCTGCGGCCGCGGTGGCGCTGGGGGAGATGCTCGGGCCGGCGGCGTTCTTGTCGTTCTTGCTTCCGCTGGTGCATCCGGCCGTGAGGGCCGCGACGGTCGCGGCGGCGGCTGCCGCCGCGAGCAGTCGACGGTTTCCGGTGTGGTGCTGTCGTGCGATTGCCACGGAAGTCTCCCCGGGTCACCTTGTCTGGCGGGTTGCCGCGCAACCCATCTAAATCGCTGGTGCAACGTGTTGCGTACGGCTGTGGTCGTGCTATCCGGCACCCTACGACTTCAACGTCGCAGCTCCTATGGGGTTCTTCGGGCTCAGGTGACCGGACGTCACTTTTGGCCATGAATGCCAGTTCCTCGTCCGCCTGTGGGGCCTTGACGTGCGGTTTCCGGGTGGTGCTGTGCACGGAACCGGGTGCTGGCGGGATTTCGGCAAGCCGTGGCCTGAATTCCTTCCGATGGCTTGTTCTTTGCTGCTGGTAATGCTCCTTGTCACTGATCACCGGTTTTCTCACCGATGGACGCCAGCCCGGGTCACGATCGGGCTGGCAACCTCACCAGGCGCCCGCGCTGTCGATTACAGGGGGCGGTTCTGAGGGGCCGGCCACCGTACGGCCACCTGTTTTGCGCGCTGGTCAGAACGGGGGGAGGTCTTCACCGTCGATGCCGGACCCGATGCCGGGCCTTGCACCTTCGCCGGCGACGTAGGTGGTGGGAGGCGGTGGGTCCGTCTCGTCGAGCTCCTCTTCCTGCCAGGTGAAGCGGTAGGCGTCGTAGCGGGCGATCTGCCCGGTCTCGACCTAGAACTCGCGGTCTGCGAGTTCCCGCATCTCTGCCTCGTGTTCGGTCTGGGCCTGGTGGTAGTCGGCGAGGTCGGCGGCTGACAGCCCGGCGGGCCTGGTCCCGGTCCCGGTCACAGCTGGGTCCAGCCGCGCGGCTCGCTGCTCCCCGCCAGGGGCGTCCACACCTTCGCCTGGGGGCCGTGGGCCTCGATGTCTTCGAGGACGACGGCGCCGAGGGGGACGTGAGCGCTGAGGCGGGTGACGAGATCGTGGTCGGCGGTCATACGCCGAAGGTCCGCGATCCGGTTGGCCAGGGTGGTGCGGGACGCTCCGGTGAGGATGAACAGGATGCGGGGGAAGCGGGGGTAGGAGCGCTGCCAGGCGAGCACGGCGCCCTGGTCGGCGACGGTGCCGCGCCGACCCAGGGGCTGGGGGGTGTAGTCGTGGAAGCGGGCGTAGGTGATGAGCTTGCGGGCCAGGCGCTCGCTGCTCATGGTGGTGCGGTCGATCTCTACGAAGGCCCGGTACTGCAGGCGCCGGGGGCTGGTGGCGGTGTAGTGGAAGACGGCGTCGGCGATGAGCCGGTCTTCGCCTGCAGTGTCGGGGAGGCGGTGGGTGACCTCAGGGACCCAGTCCAGCGGCTGGTATTCGTCGCCGCGGGCCCGGGCGTCGGTGAGGAAGGCGAGGTGGGCGCGGACTCCGGTGAGGATGTGGGCGGCGCGCAGGGAGGCGGCCGCGGAGGACTGGATCGGGGTGGCGGTGCGGCCGCGGAGTTCGGGCCAGTCCCCGACGGTCTGGTGGCCGGCCGGGGTGAGGAAGTGGGCCTGGAGGCGGCCGGGGAGCACGGTGTGCGTGATCAGTCCCTGCTCACGCAACGGCACCAGCACGTTGTGGATCTTGCGGGGCGGGGTGCTGGGCATGAGCATCTGGTGGAGCTGGGTGCTGGTCAGCAGCCGGTGCTGGGCGATCAGGGCCAGGACCTGGTGGGCGTGGGTGTCCGCGGTGGCGGGCTGGAAGACGGCCGTGGTCATGCGTACTGCTCTCCTGCGTCGTCGGTTTCGGTGGGTGCGGTGCGGGTGGTGAGGAAGGAGCGAACGGCTTCCTCCTGGGCCAGTGCCATCGCGCTTCGCTCGGCCAGGGGCAGGGCGGCGGTGTTGGCGTGCGCGGTCTTGCGCAGTGCGGCGACCTGGCCAGGCCGCGCGAGGTCGCGGAATACCTCGGCCAGTTCGGGGCCCCGGATCGGCAGGGGGCCGACCCGCTTGCCCGCGATGGTGAAGGAGGCGTAGTGCCTGAACCGCTCCAGGTCGGTGACGTCGCGGGGGGTGACGGTGCCCGGCCACTGGTCGGTGATCTGCGCGATGGCCTCCAGCGATCCGGCCGTGGTGGACAGGCAAGAGGCGTTCTGCAAAAGGGCGGAGCGGGTGGCCGGGTTGAGGCGGTGCATGAGTTGGGTCATCCCGTACAGGCGGCAACCGAACTTCCTCAGCTGCTCGGTGATCTCCGCCAGCACGGTGGAAGACCCGTCCAGGGAGATCAGTTCGTCCAGGTAGAAGCGGAACGCCCGCCGCTTGGCCTCGGGCAGGTCGCGGCGGGACAGGCCGGCGCGCAGGAAGTCGTGGACGATCAAGGAGATGAGCAGCCGGTCGGTGGGTCCGGTGCCCGGCGGGCAGACCCACAACACCTGGCCCTCGTCCATGGCGGAGCGGATGTCGTACCCGCTGACGGGGCATCCGAGGAACGCGCGGGTGACGGGGGAGGCTGCGAGGCGCTCCAGCGGGTTCAGCACGGTCAGCAGCGCGTCCCGGGGGATGTCGGGGAAAGTGGCCTGCCACCACTTGCGTGCCTCCGCGTCCAGGCCGGCGATGGCGAGGTGGCGGAACGTGAGGTCGGTCAGCAACGCCCGGACCTGGAAGATCGTCGCCTGCTGATCGGGCACCTGCGCAAGAACAGCCTGCGAGTTGACGGCCACCAGGACCTCGACAGCCTTGGTCAGGATGGTGAGCGCACGCGGCGCGGTCACATCTCCCCAGCCCAGGGCTCCCGCGAACGCCTCCACGACCGAGGCGGTCACTTCGTGCGCCGGCTGCCCGGGCGTCATGTCCAGCAGGTTCCAGCAGCTGAGCATTTCCTCGTCCTCGCGAACGGTCAGGTCGAACAGCGCGACCCGGTCGATGATGTCCTCATGGGCGAGGTAGCGGGCGACGTCGGCGAAGGAGTCGCCGTGCGGGTCCACGAACGCCAGCCCACGTCCGTTGTGGGCGCTGGCGACAGCGTGGACCTGGGCGCGCATTGTCTTGCCCCAGCCGGCCTTGCCCGACTGGACCTCGAAGAGGGTGTCGTCCTCGTGGGTGGCCAGCAGCCGTTCCCGGCCGTCCGCTCCCCGGTGCCAGCCCTGGGGCAGCAGATTCTCCCCGAAGGCGTAGGTGGGCATCTCGGTCTCCAGCAGCGGCAGACGGGCCGTGATGGTTGGCGGCTTCAAGAGCCCCGCCAGTTCGTCGATGTGCGCCCACCCACCGCGGGCCGGGCGCATGACAGCCGTCGCCCACTGCTCATCGAACCGGCGCCGCCACGGCCGGCGGTCGGGGCCGAACCGCAGGGGACCGGCGGACCAGCCGAGCGTGGACAGGCGGGATGGGCCCGCGTAGACGTCCATGGCCGCCCCGATGCGCGCCAGCCGTGCTTCCGCACGCCCGGCCGCATCCGAGGCGCAGCGCACCAGGATCTGCACCCGCACCAGCCCCGGGGTGTGCGCGAGCTTCCCCAGCACCGCCTCCCGCTCAACACGGCGGGGCTGGGGGGACATGACCATCCGCCCGCGTGGGCTGCCACGCCACTCGGAAGGGTCCAGCAGCTTTCCCATAGTGACCGGCAGGCTGTCGGCCGACTCGCGGGTCAGCCAGCGGGCCTCCTGCTGGGCTTCCCGGCGGGCCTGGTCGCGGGCGCGCTGCATGGCCTGCATCCGCCGCACAGCCAGGTGCCAGCGCGGCGCGGGGGAAAGATCCACACAGACCTCGGCGACGTCGCCGAGCTCCGCGTTCAGGTCGGCGACCGCGTCGATCAGAGGCTGGAGCGGGTCGGGGTCGAGGGGCACCTCGCGCAGGCGGGAGCCGGGCTCCCCGTGCAGGGTCAAGACCGCTCGTACGACGTGGGCGCGGTGCTTGTCGGCTACCGGGGCCGTCTGCTTCACCTCGACCCGCGGCCCGTACGGGGTCTGCTTCAGCAAGGGCTGCGCGGTCGCCGGGGCCTCGATGCGGTAGACCAGGGGCCGCTTTCCGTCGGCGCGCAGTCGCACCCTCACCGAGCGCGCCCGGCGCGGCGTCCACCACGGACCCGAGCCGGCCGCCCGCACCAGTTGCATGCCCTGCCGCCAGATCTGCTCGGCATCCGGCTCGAAGGCCAGCGTCGGCTCCAGCTGGAGGTAGGTGCGCCGCGACAGGGCCTCGGCGCTCAGGCGCCGTTGCAGGTGCTCCCATCCGATCAGGGCGGCAGCCGTGAGCAAGGCCAGCCACCAGGAGTTCGCCAGGGTCCAGCGGGCGAGCGGCGCCAGCCCGTCCCACAGCGCGGCGCCCATGGGCAGGACCGCCATGGCGGTCAGGTGCGGTTCCATGATCCTTGTCCGTTCTGCGTGTAGTGGAGGGTCGCGGTGCGACCGTCGAGGAAGGTCCCGGCCGGGTCCGCCCCGGCCCATACCAGCCGCACTACCGCCCGCGGTTGCTGTCCGGCCGTGGCGGGTGTGGTGTCGCGGCGGGCGGTGGCGGCCTGGACCCGCACCTGGGTGTAGCCGGCGGTCTCCGCCGTCCATGCCGTACGGCTCAGCTCCAGCAACCGCCGCTCGTCGTCCGGCGGGAGATCGGGCCGGCTGGCCTGGTCCAGGGCCTGCTGGATGATCGGGTCCGCCGCCGGCCCGGACCCCGGCGGCGGGAGCTCCCGCGCCACAGCGCTGCCATCGCCGGCACCGGGCCCGGCCGACTGCCGGGTGGGGCCCGGTACCGCCGCAGCGGCGGAAGGCGCCGAGCCGGCGGAGGCCTGCGGTGACGGGGGAGCGACGGATCCGGCGGCCGACGGCGCAGTCGGCCCCGGCAGCAGGGCGGAACCCATCACCCTGGGCACCGCGGCATCCGTGCCGGGCCGGATGCCGTGTGCTCCCGTCCACAGCAGCACCAGCCCGGCGGCGGCCAAGACGGCCGCGACGGCGATCAGACGGCCGCCTGTCCACGCGTGTCCGGTCATAGGAGCCGGGCCCCTCCCGCGTAGTCGGGCATCGCGGTGACGGGGTCGATCCGTACCTGCGTTCCGGGCCGCGGCGCGTTGATCATCTTCCCGTCGCCGAGATAGATCCCGACGTGATGGATGGTCGAATCCGAGGTGGGGCTGTAGCCGTAGAAGATCAAATCCCCCGGGCGCAACGCCCCGTATCCGGCGGACGCGGGGATGCGACGTCCCACCCCGGCCTGGGTAGCCGCAGTGCGCGGCAGCATGATCCCGGCCTTCGCGTAGGCGTACTGGGTTAGCCCCGAGCAGTCGAAACCGGTCACAGCGCCGCCGTCCTGGCCGCCCGGCGAACAGCAGATCCCTGTGCTCGGCCCGCCGGGCCCGCCGCCGCCCCAGGAGTAGGGGACGCCCTGCTGGGCCAGCGCGGCCTGGATGACTGCGCCGATGTTGCCCGAGGGTACGGCGGGAGCGGTGCCGAGGGAGTCGTAGCGATCGATGCCCGACATGACGTCGTCCACGTACGCCCAGGACAGGTTGTAGGTGTGGATCGCGGCGCGCAGCTGCTCGCGGTCGGCGAGGTTGCGGCCGTTGCCGCACAGGTAGACGGCGGCCGCTGCGGCGGCGTCGTCCGCGTTGTGCGGGCTGATGGTCCCGTCCTTGTTGCCGTCCTTGCCGTACGCGAGGAACGTCTCGGGCAGGAACTGGAAGGGCCCCACCGCCCGGTCGTACGCGCTGTCGTTGTCCCACCGGCCGCCGTCGCTGTCGTGGATGGGGGTGGTGTTCCCGCCGGCTCCGGAGCCGTCCAGGCGCGGGCCGGTGATGATGGGGTCGATGTCTCCGCTCGCTCCGACGAGGTGGCCGGCGGCGTGGTCGGATTCGACGCGGGCGATACCGGCGAGGACCTGCCACCGCATCCCCTTGCATCCGGGCACATGAGCGGTGACTTGGGCTGCGCCGGTGAGGTAGGCGGCCATCATCCGCTCCGGGATGCCAGCCGCGGCAGCGCTCGCCGCTCCGCTCACCGGGCCGGTGCGGTGGCGGGCGGCGGCGGCCGACAGCAGCGCCGGCCCGGCGCAGCAGGCAGCCGCCACCACCAGCAGCACCGTCAGACACCCCAGCTTCATCCACCGCTTCACCGGTCACCGCCCTCGCGGCGGCGCCGCTCGGCGACCCGGGCGGCGAAGATCGCCCGCAGCCGCGCCGCGTTCGCCGCCTCCGCGTCCGCCGTGCTCCCGGGCCCCGGCACAGGCCGTGCCCCGGAGGACCGACCGGACCGGTGGCCGCTTCCCGGCTCTGCGGCGGCATTCTGGGAAGAGCCGGCAGGTCCGGGTACGGCACGGCTGGTGGCGCGCGGCGCGGGGGTGCGCCCGGCTTCGGCCCGCGGGGCCGAGACGCTGATGCGAGGTGCGGGCTCGCGGTCGCGCGAGGCCAGCGGGGCGGTGGCGATCGCCGCGGCCACGGCGGTGTCCCGTACGGCGCCCACGGGGTCGTGGACCTGCCAGGCGGTGCCGATGACCTGTCCGGCGTGGTCGACGCGGTCGCGCAGCGCCCGGCCGCCGTCCGCCCACCGGCTGCCGTCCTCGCGGACGTGGTGCGCGGCGACCCGCAGCTGGGTGCGGGCATCGTCGGTGAACTCGGAGGCCGCAGCACGGGCACGGTCCAGGTTGCGGGGCAGCCCCAAGGACGCCCCGTAGGCCAGGCGCGCGGTACGGGAGGCGATCCGGTAGCCCCGAAGCCGTGATGCGCCGGCGTGCATGCGCGATCCGAGCAGGGGCCGGTCGGTGGCGGGATCGTGGAGGACCTCCCCGGTCCACTGGTCCACCACCATCTCGCCCCGAGCCTCCTGCTGGCCGGGGCCCCAACCTGTTGCGGCGCCGCGAGCGGCCGCAGGGTGGTGCGCCGGCCGGGGCCCGATCAGCGCGGCGTGAGCCCCGCGCAGGGCGACGGCGATCGGTGCCAGGCCGCGCCGTCCTTCGGCCATCGCGTCGCCGAGGAGACGGCCGGGCGACATCGGCATGCCTGCGCCGTCGCTCAGGGAGGCGAGACTGCCCAGGGAGCGCAGGCGCGCGCCGAACGCGCCGTGCGCGGCCGAGGGCCCCCACCGGCCCGGGCCGCCGGCGGCGGGGCCGTTCATGGCGAGGGCGGCGCCGAGCTCGGAGCTGTCACCGCGCAGGTGGCTGCCGCCGACCTTCCTGTACCGCATACGGGTGGACATGCGCTGCCCGAAGGAGGCCGTCGCGGCCAGCACCCGCCGGTGCATGATCAAGAACGCCACGGCGATCGCGTCGACCAGCAGCAGGCGCTCCACCATCAGGTCGGCTCCGCTGCCGGACAAGACCGCGTCCACCGCGATCCCGAACAGGGGCAGGCACATCGCGGCCATGAAGGAGACCATGGCGGAGGCGATGAACACCCCCAGCCACCGCCACAGCAGCATGCGGGAGGGGCCGGGCAGCATCGACCACACCCAGGCGATGGGCCCGCCCGCGGCGGCCGCCGCATCGGCGCCCTGCGCGCCGAGCATCACCACCGCCATCGAGACGATCATGAGCGTGACGACGATCACCGCGATCAGCAGGGCCACCACCGACCAGACCCGGTCCCAGGTCGGCTTCTGCGCGTACTCGGCCGCCTCCTTGCCCACCGGCCCCGCCTTCTCCAGGCTCTCGACCAGCTCGGAGAACGCCGACTGCTTGTCTGTGGCCGGACCGTTGCCGTTTTCGCAGTAATTCCTGGCCGGACCATCCAGAAGCTCACACGGGTTCTTCTTGGCGGCCTGGCGCTCGCAGTCCTCCTTCAAGGGGCCGATGACACCGTCGCACCTTCCCGTGGCCGCACCATCCGCCGCAGGCCTCGCTTCAGGAGCGTTCTTCTTCACCCACTGGAGATGAGCGCGGTACGCGGAAGCCTGGCCGGACTTCTTCGGGTCCAGAACCTGCCCGTACTGGAGCAGCATGTAGGGCTTGACCACCAGGGCGTCGCTCAGCGCGCGCTGGATCGGATCGACCACCGTCTTCGCCTCGGCCTTCTCGCTGACGCAGGCCTCATGGGCGGGTCCCACCGCACTGTCGCAGGGGCGGCCGCCGCGCGCGGGCGTGCCGAAGTAGGAGGCGGTGGTGATGGACGCCACCTCGATGGCGGCCTGGTGGGTCTGGTCCAGAGGTCCGTCCTTGCCCAGCAGGTAGTCCGGGCGGACGAAAGCGCTGGCGGCGAGGGCCGCGATCACCAGGGTCAGCGCGATCTCCCCCAGCCCTGTGCCGGCCTTCCCCCGCACGAACAGGATCAGCCCGAACACGAACGCCCAGGCCAGCAGCAGGCCTTCGAGGCCGAGCGGGGTGACGACGTGACGCTCGTAGGCGTCGGCGATCTGCTGTGCGGGCCCGGTCAGCAGGGTGATCAGCGGGAACCGGAACACGAACGAGATCAGCCAGCAGCACAGCCCGACCAGCAGCCGCACCAGGGTGAACAGGCCGCTGAGGACCATCCGCTGGGTCTGCCCGACCACGTCGAGATCCAGCTGCCCGGTCTCGACCAGCTCGACCGCGGGGATCTTGCCCCCGGGCTTGGCCACCGCAGCCTCCAGCTGGTAGCTGCTGAGCGGCACCCCCTCACCCGTCATCACGTCCAACGGACCGAGCAACCCTGACCCGGCGGAAGTTCCGTCGGCGGCGGCCGCCACCGACGTATTCGTCACCACGAACACGACCGTGAGCAGCACGACGAAGCCGGCCGCGCGTAGTGTGCCCCGGTCTATGTGCAGATGCAGGTGGTTGGTCACAGCCGCCGTCCGGCGAGAGTCACCAGACCGACAGCGGCGCCGATGGCGGCCGTGGAGAACAGCAGCAGGACGGTACGCCCCTCCAGCCCGCCCGGCCAGACCGCAGCCCGTGCGACCGGAGCCGGCGTACCGGCCACACCGCACGCGGCCGCCACAGGCGACGCGAACGATGCGTGAGCGGGCGGCGGAGCCCACACAGAGACGATGCACACCAGCAGGAGCACAGCCACCGCGCCTTCGAGCAAAAGCCGCACACCACTCGTACGGTTCATGAGGTCCCCCCCGAGGCCGCGGGCTGTGCCGCACGACCGGGTGTCGTGAAGATCGATTCCTTGATGCGGGGCACGGGCGGGACGACGACCTTGACGCGGCCGACCTGCATGCGCGGGTCGCGCAGCAGCATCTCGCCCTCCCGGCCGGCCTGACCGACCGGGGAAAGGCCCGTGGTGACCAGCCGGATGAGGTCCTCGTCCTCGCTGTCCAACCCCAGGAAGCGCAATCCCTTGACCGCCCGGGCGCGGTCGGCGGTGCGGGCCAGGAACCGGTAGGCGACCAGGCCGGCGTCCTTGCCCAGCTCCTCTTCGTCAGGGGCACCGAGGAAGACACCGGCGCCGTGCTTGCGGCCGTCGTGGAGGATCTCGTGGACCAGCGCGGACCCCTCTGCGGAGGAGGTCAGCCAGTACACCTCGTCCAGCGAGACCAGGCAGAACCGGGACGGGTCGGTGAACGCCGCCTGCCGGGCGACGGCCGCGATCAAATACAGCACCGCCCGCCCGATCAACGCCTCCAGCGGCTGCTGGCGCAGCACCTCGACATCGGCGAACGCCTCCCTCGGCGGCAGGGTCAGGCCGGTCGTGGTCACCACGACCATGTCGGCACCGAGATCCCCGTCGAGCGTGACCGGCGGCAGACTGGGGTCGAACACCATCGCAGCCAGAGGGTTGGTGCGTACGATCCGCAGCAGGTCGGCCATGGTGGCGGCCGCATCCCTTCGGCCCGAGCCGGCGCCCGAGGCCGCGAGCGCTGTGAGGACGTCGAGCACCTTGCCCATCGACGGCTCCGGACCGCCACTGACCTCGTCAACCGCATGGTGGAGCACGGCCCCGGCGGCCGTCATCGCCCCCACCCCCAACTGCAAGGTCAGGTAGGACAGGGCGTAGTGGGCGCCGACAGGACCGCCGAACACCCGCAGCGGGTCGATGGAGATCTGTGCCTTCGCGGCGTCGATGATCTGGCAGCGGTCCCCCATCGCCGTCCGCGCGAAGCCGGCCCACTCGCGCATCGGGGTCCGGTCGATGACGATCGCCCGCCCGCCCCGGTCCACGACTGCATCGGTGATGAGCTTCTGCAGCACGCTCTTGCCCGCACCAAGGTCGCCGATCACCGCGCTGGAAGCCGAAGCGTTGACCTGCGGGGCATCCGCCGGGTTCAGCAGCACCGGGCGGATCGTGCCGCAGTCAAGGTCGTAACCCACCATCATCCCGGTTGGGTCGCCCACGCGCGACAGCGTCAAAGCCCCCGAAGCAGCCCAGTCCTCCGACAACTGGTGCTGCGTGAACTGCGACAGCTTCGGCGCCCGCACCGTCCCCGGCAGACCCAGAGCGAACAACTCCTCCTGCATCCCATACGGACGCTCGACCCGGTAGTCGCCCCCCGACAGGGCCGCCGACAGCTCCCGCGCCCGCGCATCACACACCTGCGCATCCGGACCCCACACGCTGAGCACCGTCACTGACTGGACCTCGACCTCCACCGACGTCCTGGCCATCCGCGCGTCCTGCTCCGCCAGATCCCCAGCAGCATCCGGCAACGAGTGCGGCATCCCAGTCGGCTGCGCACCGTACTGGTCAGCCTGGTCCAGCAGCTCACGCTTCTTGCGCTGAACCTGCGCCCGCGCCTTCTTCGCCGTCACCACCCGCAGATCGACCGTGACATCGACCGGGAAGGGCAGAGCCTCCAGCTGTGCCAGAACGTCGGCGGCCCGCACCGACACCGCCGGCGGGATCTCCGCCAGCACCAGGTGCGCCTGGTATCCGGTTCCCGCCTCGGACTCCACCTGAAGCCACCGGCGACCCAGCGGCGACGACGACGCCGACCGCCACCACGGGCTCCTCGGCTTGGCCTCCTTGGCGCCAGCGCCCGTCTCCTGGCCGCCCTCGGCCAGACGGACCATCCCCAGATCCGCATACGACGGCGACTGCAGACGACCCTCCCGGACGTGACTGCCGTACAGCCGGCTGTGCTCGGCATCCGACAGCAGCGGTTCCTCCACCAGGCCGCGGTGCAGGGCGTGCTGAAGCATCCACACGACCTCGGCCGCCGACGCGGGCCTGAGCCCCAGCCCCCCGCCCAGGGAGGTCTGGATCCGCTCCGCCTCCAACACGGCCGCCTTCACGTCCGCCTCGGCCACCGGCATGGGCGGCAGGTCCAGCGCGGCCGACAGCTCCGCATACATGGCGGTGAGGGAAGCGCTCGCAGATCCGCCCTTGCCCGCCAAGGGCACGGCCAGCCACAGCGTCCGCTCGTGCATCTCCTGACCGGTCAGCAGATCGACCGTTGCCGCACAGGTCTCCGCCCACGCCGGCAGGCGCTGCCAGTCGACACCGGCCACCATCCGCTCAGCGACCTCGCCGGGATCAATACGCGCCGCCAGGACGAACAGGCGCGGCTCCATCCCGGGCATCGACCGCACCAGCGAAGTGATCCGCACCAACAGGTCCTGATGCACCCGGGCGGGCAGGTAGCCGCCCGGCAGCGCGGCCACCCGCCACACCGCCCACACCCGGCCCGACACCGACCACAGCAGATGCCCCGCGATATGCCGGAAAGGCGTCCTCATCTCGCCGCCCTCCCCGCACCGTCGGCGAGCAGCCGCGCAAGACCCGAACCGGCAGCCGCCCGCCCGCTGGCAGGCGCCTCCACCACGGCCACCGTCCCGGCATTCGCCGGAGCGGTCACGAGGACGGGAGTGATGACGAACCGAGCACGCAGGCAGGACGGCTTCCGGTCACGGGCGACCCGCCCACCGATCCGCCCGGCCGGATGTTTCAACAGCAGCGAGCCCACCCCGAGCACAGCCGTAAACGGGTTCTGCCCGGCGATCTGCGCCCCACGCACCGCCCACACCGCACCCAGCCACAGGGCGATCGGCACCGGCCCCGCCCACGACCACCAGTCGAACGTCTTGATCAAGACGAACGCCCCACCGCCCAGCACCACCAGCTGCGCCGGGGTGTAGGGCCCGAACGGCAGCGCCCAGTCACCGAGCTTGCCCAGCACCCACGGATGCCGGCGCGCACTGGTGTAGGCACGCGCGACCCGCGGCCGCTCGACCCCGCTCACAGGACCCCTCCGCTGCCGCCTGCGGCAGGGTTGGGGGTGACCACGATGGTGACAGCGCCTGTGCCCTTGGCCGGGTTGTTGATCTCGTCCTTCACCGCGCCGGACAGCGACTCCCGCGCTTCGTACAGGCCCAGCGCGAGCACCATCGCGATCAGCGCTCCGATCCCGGCCTTCAGCGAGACGCGGCGGGCCACGGTCACGACGACCACCACAGTCAGCACGACCTTCAGGCCCTTGTCGCTCCACCCGCCCACCGTTTCGAGCAGGGAGTCACCCAACTCGTCGAGCTTGCCCGCGAGGATGAACTGCTGCTTCATCGCGCACCCCCCGAGACCGGCGCGGCCACCGAACCGGACGGGGCGGCCGGGGCCGCCGCACCAGCGGCCCCGCCCTCCAGGGAGCTGACCTCCCACCGCCCGGCCCGCGTGGTCAGCTCAAGCTGATAGACAAGCGGCCACCGCGTTCCGCCCCGGTCCTCACCGGCGACCCGCACCCGCACCCGCGCTCGGGTCCCGTCGGCCGGAACCTCCTTCCTACCCGCGCGCTCGGTGTCGGCTACGACGTCCTCGACGTCCACCCGCACATAGCCGGCAGCCGCCGGAGCCGACAGACGCGTCCCGGGCGAGAGGTATCGCTCCAGCCCCGCGCCCTGCCCGCCCGCAAGGTAGGTCCGCAGGAACTCACCTAGCGACGCCGACAGGGCTGCCCCGGAGGGGACGGAGTGGGAGAACGGACCGGCCGCGGTCTCCGGCGCGATCTCCGGGGCAGACACCTCCGCCGGCGAAGCGGAGACACTCAGCGCCCCGCCGTCCCGGCCCCCGGTACCGGACACCGCGAAGTACCGCACAACCGGCCCGGTGCTTGCTGCAGGCTCCGGCGCCGGACTCGAAGCCGCCGGGGCAAGGGGGACGGCGTTGGTGAGGGCGGCGACAACCACCGTCCAGCCATCGGGGGAGGACGCGGTCCGCACTGGCACCACCCGCAGTGCACCAGGCATCGCCTCGCCGCGAACGCGCTTGGGGAAGTGCACGGAGGGCGCCATCGACCGCAGGGCCGCAGCCACGGGGCTGTCGGGCTCTGCCGCATCGGAGCGTAGCCACAGCTCCACGAACAGCGCGGCCGTACCGGCAGGGTCGGCCGGCAGCCTGGATGCGCTGTCGGCGTGCGGAACCGGCGCGGCCTGAGCAACGGGGCCTCGCGGCATCACGAGGGCGACAGCCAGGGCCAGCGGCCCAGCGGCCAGCGCCGCCCAGGCCCCGATCCGGGCAAGACGCGGACCGCTCGAGACGCTCCCGCTGACCGGAACGGTCTCCGGACGGGAACGGCGCAACGGCTGCGCGGTTGCGGCCTGCGGCGCTCGCCGTAGGCGGCGAGAGGGCCGGGGTACAGGGCTCATGAAAATGCCTTCCGTGGAGGTGCTCGTTCTTGCACCCCACGAAACGGCGGTCTTCTCACCCACTGGCTCACCACTGCCAGCCCCCCGGCGTCACGGGAAGGAAACAGTGCTGCCGGTGAGTCACCGGTGACCTCGCGCCATCCAGTGAAAACTCCCCACCGCAGGTCAGAGCCCTGCCGACAGGACTCACCGGTGACGAACCCGGGCCCCGGTGACCTCACCAACCACCTCACCGCTCCCACCACCGCGGGCGATCCGGCGCGCGTGCGGCCGAAGCGGGTAACGGTGCCGTCTGGGCTTGGTGCCGACCTTGCGGTGCGCGGGCCGGGTGTAGGAGTTGCCGGTGGCAAGGACACGTCCGACGTCGTAGCGGGTCCCGGGCCGCTGCTCTTCGATCCGAGGGGACGTCCGGGCCCGGGCCGCGTGGGTTTCAGTGCACCGGCCAGCGTGCCGGTCTTCGCGCGCAGGTTCCTGAGCCCCCGGCGGACTCGGGTGGGGGTAAGCCTGTTCGGTTCCGCCGGTCGTTCCCACGGCCGGCGGAGATCCCGCGAGCGGCCGGGCGGGACGCAGTTGAGCGTGCGCGGCCAGAACGAGCCAGGTCCAGCGGTCGGCCCCGGCGGAGTCACGAAGCCTGGGTCGGGTCCAGCCGAGCGATCGAGAGTTGCATCGAGGAGGGGCTCTGCCGGTGGTCGGGTCGGTGACGGCGGAGCTGCTACTGTTGGTGGTCAGACCGCCACGGCCCGCGACGGCACCACGGCGGCCCATGTGCTCGTGCACGTGGAGCGAGGTCCGGCGGAGCCGCTCTACGACGGCCTCCCCCTGGGCGAGCTGGTCGTCGGCGTCGGCCTCCACCAGCCTGGCGAACTCGGACAGTGCGACGGCGAGCTGGGCGCCGGCTTCGGCCAGCGTCTCGCGCTCGAGCCCGATCGCTGCGGGCAGCAGGACATCCAGGGCGTGCTGGGCGAGGCCGTGTGGTGGCGGGCCGCCACGGGGCCACCCCGGCTCAGGCCGCTGCCCGCGCTCGGCCTGACCGAGGCGGCCGTCCGCCGCGAGCCGCCCGCCAGGGCCGCTGGAGCCTTTACCAGGGGTGAGTGCCTGTTGCTCCGGCAGAGTCGCCATCGACACGGTGCTCGGCGCCAGCGACGCTGCTGCCCTGCCCGCGGGGTTCGCCAGCCCCTGCAGGCCTTGCGCGGCTGAGGGGGAAGCAGCGGGGGAGGTAGGAGGGGGACATTGAGGGGGACGCAAGAGGGGGAAACTGCCCGGGATACCGACCTGATCCCGCACCTTGCATTTGGACTGGTCAGGCGCCCTTTTCGGAGGTGGTGACCGGCCAGACTTTATTTGTAGGGGAGGGAGGTGATGGGCTTCTGTAGGGCGCCTGACGGATGGGCGGGACCGGAAGCGAGCGGCGTTGTTTCAACCCGCTGCGGGAGAGCCGTGAGCTGTGACCAACTGCTCGTTCATCGCCTGCCGGCCGCCCATGGGCGCTCATGCTGGGAGGCGTCGGCGGTGCCGAGCCGGGGGTCGCATCCGATCGCGTCGCTGATCAGTTGCTCCTGGAGGGCCGAGAGCGGGACCGGCGTGAAGGGGTCCTCGACCGGGGCCAGGGCTGTGGCGTTCGACTGGCGCTGGTATCGGTGGGCGGTCATGCCGTAGGCGTCGACCAGGAGCAGCTGGATCTCCGCAGGCGCGAGTGAGTTGCGGTGGACGCCGAGGGTGTGGCGGCCGACGTCGTTCCGGGCGGCGTCTGTTCTAACCGTCTGAACGCGGCCGTCGAGCTAGTGGCCTACCTCGTGCTCAACCCAGGTGCCGACCACCATGCCATCGATGATGCCCTCTGGCCGGGCCGCCCGGTCACAAGGAGATGCGCAACAGCGTTATCAGCCGCACCCGCTCCTGGCTCGGCAAAAACGCCGACGGCGACGCCTACTTCCCCCGAGTCCAGCACACCGGCGACAGCCCTACCGCCTCGCCCCAGCCGTCACCTGCGACTGGAAGATCTTCCAGAACCTCGCCCGCACCGGCCTCGCCCGCCACGACGAAGACGGCGATCTCGCCCTGCGCCGCGCCCTCGCACTCGTCCGAACCTTCGCCGCCATCGACCCAGCGCTACGCCTGGGCCGAGTCGGCCATCCTGTACCCGAGCAGCTTCTCCAGCACCGCGGACGTGCCCTCTTCCTGGAGGGTGTGACGGGGATACGTCCCGTGCCAGTCTCGCGTCTGCCGTGGCCCCACCGCCTCTCCAAATGCCGGCACTTCCGGCAGGTGGAAGTGATCGAGAAGACCTACCCGGACGACTGGTACGCCGGACAAGTGGCCCATGCGGAGCTCTTCGCCCGCCTCACGCCGCAGGATTTCGCCGCCTGCCCCTACCACCAAGCGAACTGGACCGCGATCGCCGAGGCCGCAACCGAACTCGCGGCTGCCGAGCTGGACGAGGACGCCGAGCGCGGCCGAGCGGCCTACGCCATGGAACACCTCGAAGAAGCCGACCGCGAATGGGCTCGGGCTCTGGTACCCGATCCCATCTGTTGGGACGACAACCACGACGGCCTCACGAACGGCCAACACCGAACCTGCGCCCTCCGAGCGGCCGGCGTCGCCTACCTGCCAGTCGAAGGAAGGCACCTGCCCGACACATCCCCGTCCGACACCGTGGACGCGCGCACCCACGCGCAGCAGACCGTACGGGAGTTCTGGCGCGACATCCTCACTACCGTCCTGGGGCCCGCGCATCCGCTGGTAGACGCAGCGCCTCTACTAGTGCGATTTCCAGTCCTGAGGCGACTGCTGTCCTCGGCGAGAAGGTAGGTCAGGAGAGCGAACCCCTGCACCGGCAGATCATCCCGGCCCACCACGCCGCAGGGGGATGCGGACGCCCTGCGCGAAGCCGCCGCGCGGCTGGCCCGGATCAACGAGGGCCGCGGCGGGGGAGCGGACATGGAAGCGGAGACAGCCCAGCTACTGAACACGCTGCTGCTGACGCCTCCCGCATGTGGACCGCGATGGTGCCACCCGGTTGATCCCGGAGCGTCCGGGGCTGACTACAGCGCCCGGTTCCAGCAGGGGTTGGGTTCATCCCCGGGCATTCGGGGCACACATTCAGGATTTCGGCCGCCGTGTGGTCACCGCGGGGCTGATCCCCGGGCCTGCGGGGCGGACGAGCTGATCCGCTACCTCCAGGGCCAGATCCGGGGCTGATCCCCGGGCGTGCGGGGCGGACAGGGCCTCTGGACCCGCTCCACGGGCATGGCGGGCTGATCCACGGGCGTGCGGGGCGGACGCTGCGGCACGCACGAACTCGGCCTGTCGGCCCGGCTGATCCCCGGGCGCGCGGGGCGTACGCCGGGCCGCCATACCCCGGCCGTCATCGACGCCGGCTGATTCCCGGGCGCGCGGGGCGGACTCGACAACGCGTCCGTCGGCGGTGCCGATGTGGGGCTGATCCCGGGCGCGCGGGGCGTACCTGATCGGCATGATCCCGGTCGCGATCATCGGGGGCTGATCCCCAGGCGCGCGGGGAAGACAACGCGCCAGCGCATGCCATCCCGGCTCCCATGGGTTAATTTCCGAGCGTGCGGGACGGACGCGATCAGCCGTGCGAACGCGTGCCGCTCGTCGGGCTGATCCCCGGGCGCGCGGGGCGGACCTGGATACGGCCGGCGGCGGTGACTCCGGGGTGGGCTGATCCCCGGGCGCGCGGGGCGGACCGCGCGTGAGGCGACCGCACCCCCCGGCCCTGGGGCTGATCCCCGGGCGCGCGGGGCGGACAAGGAGCCCCGGAACGAGCGAGTTCGCCCAGACGGGCTGATCCCCGGGCGCGCGGGGCGGACCCTTCCCGACCTGCAGCGGTCCCAGCAGCAGGGTCCATTTTCATTCACTTGGGCGCGCGGGGACCCCGCAGTCGCCAGCGATCCAGGCCACGGAGGCGGCTGATTCCCGGGCGCGCAGGGCTGCCGCTACAGCGACGAGGTCGAAAAGGGCCCCTGGGGGTGATCCCCGAGCGCGCGGGGCGTACGCCGTCGTGGCCACGTACGCGTCGCGCAGCCGCGGCTGATCCCCGGGCGCGGGGCGGACGCTCTGCGCGGGCGCCGGCTGTGGTCCATCCCCGGGCGAGCGGGGCTGCCCGGCAGATGGGGTTGTGGCCGTCGCCCCAGTCGGGCTGATTCCCGGGCGTGCGGGGCGGACTCGTCCAGCGCGGCGTCGACCAGGTCCTGCAGCGGCTGATCCCCGGGCGCGTGGGGCGTACCGTACCCCTCTCCCTCGCCATCGGTGCTCTCCGACTGATCCCCGGGCGCGCGGGGCCGGTCCTGCTGCTCGATGATGGCAGGCTGATTCCCGGGCGCGTGGGGCGGACGTCGCCTTTGATAGGTCTCCGCCGAGCTCCTGCGGCTGATCCACGGGCGTGCGGGGTGACCGACTTCGCGGAGTACCCGGCCGAGGCCGCGCCCGGCTGATCCCCGGGCGTGCGGGGTGACCATCACGGCGAGGGCCGCGCCGATGCAGCCGGCCGGGTGATCCCCGAGCGTGCGGGGTGCCCCCTTCCCGACCTGCAGCGATTCCAGCAGCAAGGTCCTTTTTCATTCACTTGGGCGCGCGGGGCGGGCCGCCGCAGGGCTGTGGGGGCGAACCAGCACGGTGGAGGGGCAGGTCAGGTCGGCGAGGAGGGCGGTGGCGGGTTGATTCCCGGGCGTGCGGGGCAAACCGGCTGTCGAGAGTCGTTCGACTGAGGACGTCGGACTGATCCCCAGGCGCGGGGTGAACATGACGTACTCCAGCACTGCGAGCTCGTACGGCCGCTGATCCTCGGGCGCGCGTGGCTGACGCGACGAACAGCGTCACCATCTCCCCCCACTCCGGCTGATCCCCGGGCGCGCGGGGCGGACCTCAAGGAGGGCCGCTACGGCACCATGACTCCCGGCCTCCGGGCGCGCGGGGCGGACCCAGCGGTCGAGGAGGCTGCCGCGTGGCTTCGCGGCTGATCCCCGGGCGCGCGGGGCGGACCGGTCGCGCATCGCGAACTTGGCCACCGCCACCGGCTGATCCCCGGGCGCGCGGGGCGGACACACCGGTCGGCTCGTACTCGGCCAGGAGCGCCGGCTGATCCCCGAGCGCGCGGGGCGGACTTCCGGTTCGTGAAGTCGATGTAGCCGTCGTGGGGCTGATCCCCGGGCGCGCGGGGCGGACGTGATCTCGCACGTGCTGGAGACGCCGAGGGCGGGCTGATCCCCGGGTGCGCGGGGCGGACATCCGCACGCCGTACCGGTAGCCGTCCGGGTTGGGCTGATTCCCGAGCGTGCGGGGCGGACCCTTTGCGACCTGTGGAGCGGAGGGGTGTTGGCGAGGTTATTCGGTACTCAGGTGCTGTAGCTGCTGGAGGAGGGCGTCGCATTTTGATCTTGCTTGGTGAGGTCCGGGGAGTCGTTGGTAGCGGTAGGTGCGGTGTCGGGCTGACCAGAGGCCGGCCCAGTGGGCGACTGGCCGCATGGCGTCTGCCCACTCGGCGGCGAAGTGACGGAGCCTGCCGCTGAGACGGACGAGTTCGTGTTGGAGCACCCACTGGGTGAAGTCCAGGTTGTAGGTGACGCAGCGGCGGCCTTGGAGGGTGTCGGCGAGGTGGCGGAGTACGTCTCCGAAGTGGGGGGCGTGGCGCAGCGTGTCGGGTGTGTGGTGGTGGAGGCGGGTCGCTGCGGGTTCGACTGGGTGTCGGGGGTTGATCAGTGTGTCGAGGAGGATGCTGTCTGGGGTGCTGACGGCGATGTGGAGGGCTCGGGGTTCGTTGAGGCCGGTGGTTTGGATGTTGAGGAGGCACATGCCCGGGGTGTTGAGGACGTCGTGAGCCCATTGGGCTGCGCGGGCACGGGCATCGGGCCAGGTGGCGGGCCGGCGTAGGGCGCGGATGGCGTTGTCGAGGCTGGGGTGGTGTTCGTGGGCGTGCTGGAGGTACCAGCCGGGTCCGGGGTGGTGGTGCAGGGTCCCGAGGTAGTGGTGGTGCTGATAGACGGCCCAGGTGGGGTGGCGGGTGTCGGCAGGGCGGACGCAGTGGACGGGGACGGTGTCGACGGTGCGGGTGAAGAGGTGGGGGAGTTGGTCTGGGTGCTCTGCGCGGGGAAGGAGCGGTCTGTGGTGCGGCTGCATGGCTGCCGTTCCGTGGGGGTGGCGGTCCGGGGTGCGGGGAGGAGCTGGACGAGGAGGAGGCCGCAGCCGTAGGCGCGTTGGCGTCCAAGGCCTTGGGTGAGGGTGCGGGCGAACGCGGCCGGGTCGGTGACGGTGAGGCGGCCCTGGATTTCGGAGCGGGCGACGGGGACGGGCTGGCCTGGCCGATGGGCTGCGAGGGCGGGCAGCTTGCGGGCCTTGAGGTGTTCGGGGCGGGCGTCGGCGCCGATGAGGGGGTGGCGGTCGTAGTCCACGGCGGGGTCGGGCTGGAGCCTTTGGGTGAGCCAGGTGAGGGCGGCCGCGGGGGAGGTGTCGGTGGGCCGGTCGCGGGTGCGGCGGCCGTTGTGGTGGCCGTAGACGGCCGGGGTGATGGTCGTGCGGAACAGGTACTCCTGGCCGGCCTTGACGGTGAGGGTGACGATGCGGGTCTGCGCGGGGGTGGTGAGCATGTGCCGGGGGAGGGCACGGGTGTCGGGGGGGACGAGGGACTGCACGATGAGGGTCAGCGTGCGCTGGCTGAGGTCGACGGCGCTGGTGTGGAGGACCCCCATGAGTGCGCGGGCGTTGGGCTGGCCGTCGGTGACCCAGTGGCGGAACATGCTCATCACCAGGCGGTGGAGTTCCTGGGCGTCGGCCAGGACGCGGGCGGTGCGGGGGTGGTTGAGGTCGAGCTCGACCAGCGTGTGGTGGACGACGACGCGGACGGGGACGGTCACCGGTGCTCCTGGGGAGGGGTGAGGGACAGGCGCTGCTCCCAGCGCAGCGCTCGGGTCCGGTTGTGGGTGGCGAAGCTGATCGGCTGGTCGTTGACCGGTGATGCTCCGGGGGAGGCGGCGGCGACCTCGACCCAGGCGCTGGTGGGGGCCGGCCGTGAGCGGGGGAGCAGGGGTGTGGTGGCGAGGACCTCGTGCAGGGTGCCGGGGTGGATGCCGTGGGGGAGGGGCTGGGTGGGGGCGCAGTGTTTGCGGCCGAGCCACAGCAGCCGGCGGGGGGTGTGGAGGCGGTCGGCCAGGCGGCGCAGGAGGGCGGTGTCGGTGGATTCGACGGCGGCGAGGAAGGCGGCGTCGGCGAGGTACCAGCGGCGGGAGATCTGGGGGTGGCGTTTGCTGCTGGTGGCGGTGAGGGTGTGGGTGTCGGGGTGGGGGGCGATGTTCTTGGGGGCGCTGTACCAGTCGGTGAGGGTGGGGCCGGTGATGTGGCCGAAGGCGGGGCCGTGGTCGTCGGTGAGGGCTGTGGCCGCGCGGTCGGCCCTGAGGGGGTCGGTGATGATGTCGCGGGGGCGCAGGGGGTAGTTCCCCCCGCCGCTGGTGTGGAAGTCGCAGGTCAGTCGTCCGGGCCGGTCGGCGCGGACGCCGAAGCGCAGCGCGGCGAGGTCGGCCAGGGGCAGGAAGTCGTCGCCGTCGCGGCGGACTTCGTCGCGGTCGTGGCCGTCGGCTGCGGCGAGCAGGCCGATGACGCCGCTCTTGGTGGGCCGGCTGTGGGTGTCGCGGTCGTTGTAGGGGGAGCGGATGCCCCAGGACTGGCGGA
The DNA here is from genome assembly GCF_040651895.1 of Streptomyces sp. NPDC048352. Taxonomy (NCBI): domain Bacteria; kingdom Bacillati; phylum Actinomycetota; class Actinomycetes; order Kitasatosporales; family Streptomycetaceae; genus Streptomyces; species Streptomyces sp. NPDC048352. The sequence continues at coordinate 49,707 of NZ_JBEZKZ010000001.1, read as the reverse complement.
AGGCTTCGAGCCGGATGAGCAGGGTGTGGGGTGCCGGCGTCATGCGGGCTGTCCGGCGGGGCAGTAGGGGCTGAGCTCGGCCGGGTGGTTCACTTCGGTGGGCCCGAGCTTTCCGGCATCACGCAGGCTGTCGAGGTACTCGATGGTGGCGATGTCGTAGCTGAGGACGGCGCCGGGATCAACACGCTGCTTCCTGGTGATCATGGCGTGGTGCTTCAGGAGCCGCTGGGCGGCGATCAGGCTGGGGACGCCTTCCTGGCGGTGGATGGCCTTCTCGAACACGGCGGCGTAGTTGTACGGCCGGGGGGCGGCGTGGGCCAGGATCAGCTTGGGCAGTGTGCCGGGGGCGGCGGTGGTGTTCTTCTTCGCGCTGGGTACGGCGTTGACGAAGGCGGTGACGAAGGCGAGCTCGGCATCCTGTGCGGCGCGTTCGGCGTCTTCGGGGCTCATGCCGCCGTTGGCGAGGTTGCGGCGCAGCTGGAGGCGGTCGAGGACGCTGTGGGCGTAGAAGGTGCCGTTGAAGAAGTTCTGGTGTCCGGTCATACCCGCGCCTCGCTCGTCGAGCGTGTACCCCTCCGGGTCTTCCGCGTCGAAGGGAGCTGCGGCGTTCAGGCGTGCGAGGGCGTCGGTGAAGTCGGTCCCCAGGCGCTGGCGGGCGATCTTGAAGTCGTCTGCGGCGCTGAAGAAGTCCCGCACGATCGAGGCCGGTTCCACGCTGAATGAGGTCGTGGTCTGGATCGCGCCGTCGACGTTGCCGGCACCGGCGACCTCGGCGAGAAACCGTCCGTACAGGGCGATGTCGATGGCGTCCGCCGGGGCCAGCCCGGTGATCAGCCGCGCCTTGATCCGTGCCGGCATCGGCGGGACCTTCTCCTGCCGGGTCGTGGCTTCGTCCTGGGTCTCCGCCCCGTCGGCCTCCGCGTCGTCGGCTTCTGCGTCGGCCGCAGCCGCGCTGTCGCCCTTGCCCTTGCCCTTCTTCTTGCCCTTGCTTTTGCCCTTCGCCGCCGCTGCTGCGGCCTCGGCCACCAGCGTGGCCCATGCCTCCAGCTCAGCCCGGTGCTCGTGAATGATCTGGGCCAGCGTCGAGCCGGTCTTCTCGGGGGCGAAGACCATGACCTTGGTCAGGAAGGCGGTGTTGGGCGTGGAGCCGAAGTTCAGTCCGACGCCTCGCAGCGCTGCCCGAGCCGTCTCCAGCGCTGCCTGTGGCTCCCAGCCATGCTCGTCGCGCAGCGCCTCTGCAACCCGAACGGCCCACTCCCGGGTGCGTACGCCCCAGGCGTGGGCGGCCAGGGGGCCGGTTCCGAGGTTGGCCTCGTCGCGGATGTGCATGCGGTCGGCGCGACGTTCGCTCTGGGGGCTGATGATGGTGCGCAGGGCGTCCCCGTAGTCGGACGTCTTCGGTTCTCCGGCGTCGTCGCGTACGAGTAGCACGTGAGCGAAGGTGGTGAGCGAGTGGAGGCTGAGGTACCGCGTGGCGGCGTCGATGTTCATGGGGCAGCTCCTTGAGGGTGAGGTGTGACGAGCGGTTTCGGCTCGTTGACGGCGGTCGGGGTGTTGAGGGGCTCAGCGGGCGGTGGTGCGGCGGATTCGGGCGCCGGGGGTGTAGAAGTTCTCCCCCCACCGCTCCCGGACGCTGCCGCCGCTGGACCAGGCGGCGAGGTCGTCGGCGAGGGTCGCCCAGTGGGGTGGCACGGCGTTCACGGCGCGCAGCCGGTCCACCGCCCGGTACAGGTGGGTGTCCTCGATGGTCTGGTTGGTCATCACGAGCAGCCGGAAGAGCCGTTCGACGCCGGGGTCGCGGGCCCCGCGCTCCCGGCCGGTGCCGATCCGCCGGCAGGCTGTTCCCAGGTCGCCGGCGCCGAACACCCGCACCGGGTCCGTGGTAGGGATGCCGCGGTGGTAGCGGGCGAAGAGCCTGGCGGTCAGCAGATGTGCTGCCTTGATCGCATCTGTCTCCGCGAAGCGGCAGGCCAGGGAGTGCGCCTCTGTCGCGTGATGGTGTTCGGGGACCGTGAGGGCCTTCAGCAGGGTGTGGTTGCGTGAGGTGACCAGTCCCGCCAGCCAGCCGGCCAGTGCGCGGCTGGCCGTCGTGGCCTCGGCCGGTGAGACGGCTGCGGTGGTGGGCATGGTGGCCTCCAGGAACTCGGGCGGGAACGCACGGGGGTTGCGCAGCGCGGCGTCCAGGCGGGCCAGAGCCTGCAGCCGTGCCTGGAACCCGGTGCCCGATTCGGGCAGGCAGCTCAGCGATTCGCGCATCGAGGCCCGGGTCGTTGCGGCCAGATCGACTGCGAAGCGGGCCCGGGCCGTCCGCTCGCACCTGCCGGAGGCGACGTCGTCCAGGAGCCGGTGGAAGTGCTCCTCGTAGCGGGCCCACAGCTGGGGAGCGGACAGCAGGCGCGCCAAGAGCTGCTTGCGTTCCTCGGGCCTTGCCCGGGGGAAGGCCGCGTCCCGGGCCACCGCGGCAGCGCTGGCAGCGGCACGCTCGGCCTTCTCACACCACTGCGCGCCGTCCGTCGCCGCCAGGTACAGCTCCTCGCGCAGTGCACCGACGAAGGGGAACGTCTCACTCACCCAGCCAAGGAAGCTGCTCTTCGCGGTGAGCAGCCCGACCGACAAGATCTCCACACGCCGGCCAAGACCCTCCAGCCGGGAGAAGAGGTCGGACCCCTTCGCGTTGTCCGGGTCGGCGCCCGCATACAGGGCCGGGGACGTGCGCCACAGGGCCCGGTCGGCACGAGCCTGCTGGGGCCAGCCCGCCACCAGGACCGCGTCCTGCAGCAGCTGCGGCGGCAGAGGGGTCATCAGCTCGCCGCCGCCGATCAGGACACGGTCGATGACGATCTCGCCGTCGGGTCGCCGGGCCGGAGCCAGCGCCACGGAGCGGCCCAGCCAGCTGTGCAGGTCCGCCGGCCCGTCCACCGGCCGGGCACGGCCCGCAGCGGGGCCGGTGAACACCCGCCGGTCCGGTCGCGCATCGCTCCAGGAGAAGTTGAACGTCCCCGCGGCCGACCGGGGCACTGGAGTGATGTTCAGCCGCAGGGTGTCGGCCAGGCTCCTGCCCATGGCCAGGCTGCGGACGCGCTGTGCGTTGCGGCCCACCGCACCGTAGGTGAACGCCCTCCCCAGCCAGTCGTTCTGCGCCATCATCCGGCCGCCGGTGTCATACCCCTGCAGCACGAGCATCGCCGCGAAGGCCTCATGAACGGGAGGCCGGCGCTCGTGATGCAGGTGGACGTGCTCGGCGAGCTGGGCGCCGTGCCCCGCCCGCTCGATGTCCAGCTGCGCGGGCCCGTAGCCGTGCCGGTGAAGGAAGGGCAGCAGGCCGGCGTGCTGCCCGAACGGACGCTGCGGATGGAACAGGTCGAGCCGGCCGTCGAACTCACTGCCCGACAGCACCTTGGCGACTTCGTCCAGAGGCTGCCGGTCCTCCACCCACTCCTGCCACTGCCGCTCCGTGCGGGGAAACACGCCGGCCGCGTACATGAGGCCGAGGAGGAAGTCGTGGAAGGCGATGAGCGCTCCCGGGCTGCGGTGCGCCAGCGCGATGTTCTCGGACTCCTCGAATGCCTCCAGCAACGGCAGCAGCCTGGGCCGTTTGTCCTGGTCAGAGCGGATTGTCAGTGCCGGGATGCACACTTTCTCCCGCAGGTCGTACGAAAACTGCCTAGGAGGGATGTTGATGGACAGGACGGGTCTCACGGCAAGTTTCGCCCCTTCTCTCGAAGATGGGGCACAGCTTGACGGGCCGGAGGCAGGGGAACTGGTGAGCGACGCGCTCGAATCCCCCGTTCAGCCGCTGCTTCTGCCATGGCTGTGGCTGTGGGGGAAGACCGACCTCTACGGCTTCAGCCGGCAGCGAGGCGGCCCCGCCTGGAACAGCCTCCTCGCCCACTGCCTGGACACCGCAGCCGTCTGCGGCGCCCTCATCGACCACCATCTCGCCGCCCCGGTCCGGGCCCGCCTCGCCGACGCCTTCGGCGCCGGTCACCTGGCCACAGCCCGCCGCGTCCTGATGCTGCTGGCCGCCCTCCACGACATGCCGGGCAAGGCGAACCCCTGCTTCCAGATGCTCTTCGCAGCCCTGCGAAGCCGCGACACCGAACTCGTCGCCGCCGGACAGGCCTGGGCCCAGGCCGCAGCCCGCGCCGGCCTACCGCTGAACACACCGCCGGATCCGAAGGCACCACCGCACGCCCACGTCACCGCCCGCTACCTGCCGGCCCTCCTCGGCTGCTCGTGCCCCCGCTGCCACGGCAACACCGCCCGCACGCCGTACGAACACCTGCTGCACGACATCGCAGCCCTTCTCGGCGCCCACCACGGCGACATCCCCGACCTCTCGACGATCCGCAGGGCCACCCGCCCGCTCGACCCCCTCTGGCACGCCCTGCACCGCTCCCTCATCCAGGAACTGGCCCACCTCATCGACGTCGATCTCCAGCGGCTGCCCGAGCTGCTGCGCATCGAACGCGCCTGCATCCCCGTCCTTTTCGCCGGCCTCGTCGTCCACAGCGACTGGATCGCCTCCAACGAGCACCTGTTCACCTACCGCACCCCGGACACCGCAGGCACCGACACCACCATGTGGTGGCAGGCCAGCCAGGAACAGGCCGAAACCGCGATCACGACGCTGCGCCTCAACCGCTGGAACCCCCAGCCCATGACCTGGGCCGAACAGATGCCCGCCACCCCCCGCCCACGCCCCGCCCAGCAGACCGTCATCAACCACCCGCCCACCGGCCAGAGCCTGGTCATCATCGAGGACACCACCGGCGGCGGGAAGACCGAGACCGCCCAATACCTCACCCACCACCTCGCCGTCACCTGCGGCTACCACGGCTCCTACACCGCGCTCCCCCTACGCGCCGCCGGCGACCAGACCTTCCGCCGCAAGGCCGACTACCTGACCACCGTCCTCGGCGAACAGGAACGCGCACACCTCGCCCTCGTCCACGGCACCGCCCTGGCCCACGGCACCACCGGCCACCTCACGCTCACCGACAGCGTGATCACCATGGCCGCCAACATCACCTGCGACGACCACGAACTTCACCACCAGGCCCCGGCCGTCGTCCTCGACCACTGGTACCTCGTCCGCAACCGCGGCCTGCTCTCCTGCTTCGGCGTCGGGACCATCGACCAGATCATCCTCGCCGCCCAACGCGGCAGGCACTGGTTCCTGCGCCTGTACGCCCTCGCCGGCAAGACCGTCGTGATCGACGAAGCCCACGCCTACGACCTCTACCAGCAACGGCTCCTGGCAGCCGCCATCGCCTGGCTCGCCGACGCCGGCTCCAGCGTCGTCGTGCTCTCCGCCACCCTGCCCGCCGCCATCCGCAACGACCTCGTCACAGCCTGGCGCCGCGGCCACAACACCCATCAGGCCAGTACGCCACCCACCGGCCCGATCACCATCGTCGACAGCAACGGCCACATCCGCACCCACACCCCCGCCCCCTCACGCCGATCCCGCTACCGCACCCGCATCCAACTCCTGACCGACCCCGGCCCAGAAGAACTCGCCCACCTTCTCCTCAGCCGCCACCACCACGGCATCACCACCGTCATCCGCAACTCCGTCACCCGCGTTGAAGAGCTCCACCGCGCCCTGCTCGAAGCCGCCCCGCACCACGGCTGGTCCCCGCACGAGATCCAGCTCCTGCACTCCCGCTTCCAAGAACGCCACCGCTCCCACCACCAACACCACATCGAGGCCCGCCTGGGCCCCCACCCCGACCCGGAACTCCGCAGCCGGCACCCCAACCCCCACCGCCCCGAACGCCTCCTCCTCGTCGGGACCCAGGTCCTGGAGCAGAGCCTCGACTACGACACCGACCACCTCTACACCGACCTCGCCCCCCTCGACCTCCTCCTGCAGCGACGAGGCCGCCAATGGCGCCACCCGATCAACAGGCCCCACCTGCGCCACGGCACCCCCCTCACCCACGTCCTGTGGACCCCCCGGCCAGACGGACTTCCCCGCCTCCCCCGACCCACCCCCCAAGCCGTCTACGACCCCTACATCCTGGCCGCAACCTGGCACGCCCTCATCACCCGCGCACCCACCCACGGACCCCTCACCCTCCACCACCCTCACGACACCCAGCCACTCCTCGACTCCATCTACGCCGACCAACCCCCCGCCGGCGACAAGCCGATCCACCACCTCCTCGCCGAACTCCACACCCACTGGATCCGCCGCCTCCGAGAAGAAGCCAGCCAAGCAGAGCACCGCGCCCTGTGGCCCTACGACGAGGACGGCAACGCCACCACCGTGGCCGAACTCGCATCCGCCCCCGTCCACAACAACCTCGCACGCTCCCGCCTCGGAACGCCATCGACCGAACTCATCGCCCTCTACCAGCATCCTGAGACCGGCCACTACACCTGGCAGCCCAACGACCCTGAACCAGCCGACCTCACCCGACACCACCCCATCCGCCACGCCGAGCCCCACCGACGCCAGCGCCTGGAGATCCACCGCAACACCATCCCGGCCCCCACGCACTGGTTCACCGGACGCAACCCACTCCCCGACGCCACCACATGGACCGTCCCCGACGCCCCAGCCCTCACCGACCGCCCTGTCCTGCTCCTACGCCCCGACGGCCAGCCCGTTGACCCTCGCCTGGAACGCCTGAACTACCACCCCGACACCGGCCTGTCCCTGCTGCCATAGCCCGAGCGCGCCATACGCTTGCCCACCTCGGGAACGAGGATCAACCTGGGCGAAACTTCCCGTGCCCCAGGCACATCCCTCACGCCAGGGAAGCTGAACAGTAAACCGAGAAGTGAATGAGAATGGGCCCTGCTACCAGAATCGCTGCAGGTCGGGAAGGGTCCGCCCCGCGCGCCCGGGGATCAGTCGTCGGGCTCGCGCGGATCGACGGCCAACTGGCCGTCCGCCCCGCGCGCGCGGGGATCAGTCGGGCTCACGTGAAAGGCCGGGGCTCCTACACCCGTCCGCCCCGCGCGCCCGGGGATCAGTCCAGGGTGAGTTCGCCGCTGTCGAACATGGCTTGGTCCGCCCCGCGCGCCCGGGGATCAGTCCGGGTCCCAACCGCCCTGGCCGCTTGTCATCCGGTCCGCCCCGCGCGCCTGGGGATCAGCTCTCGCGGCCGCGCATCAGCCCGCCTCGTGGATCACATCACGGCGTCCCAGTCGTCTGCCCCGTGTGCCCGGGGATCCGCCCTCGCACTCGTCCCACGAGATCTTCGGCGAGGTGTCCGCCCCGCGCGCCCGGGGATCAGCCCGTCCTCGGCCTGAGGGCGGAGGAGAGCCGCGAGTCTGCTCCGCGCGTTCGGGGATCAGCCCCTCTTCGCCGCCTCCCTCGCCGTGCGCGCCCTGTCCGCCCAGCGCGCCGGAGGATCAGCTAGCCCGGCACATACAGTTGAGGTCACCGTGAATTGACCCCCGTGCGCTCGGGGTCAACCGATGTTCACCGCGTATGGCGCCGACCAACGACGAAGTCGGCCCCGCGCGCCCGGGGATCCGTCCGGTGCCCACGTGGAGTACCTGAGCAACCCGACGTCCGCCCTGCCCGCCCGGGGATCAGTCCGGCATCGTGAGCGGGTACGCCGACCTCAAGGGGTCCGCCCCGCGCGCCCGGGGATCAGCCCCAGCTCGGCGGAGCCACGCTGCTGAACGCCGCGTCCGCCCCGCGCGCCCGGGGATCAGCCGCTCTTCCCACGGCTACGGTGATCCCAGGCTCAGCCCACCCCGCGCGCCCGGGGATCACCCGGCTCGTGAGGCCGATGGCGGGACGGGGGCGTAGTCCGCCCCGCGCGCCCGGGGATCAGCCGGTCGGTGAGGTGATGGTGCCGCAGCCGTGGCAGTTCGCCCCGCGCGCCCGAGGATCAGCCGGTGTAGCCGCTGACTCACTCCCGGCAGGTGGTCGCCCCCTCCACCTCAGGGAGCAGCCCTGCAACACCCCCAGCCGGCGCATCAGGCGCCGTCCGTCTCGCCCGTCGAGGGATCAGCCGCAGGGTTCGAGGATGCGGTAGCCGACGGCCTCGTTCGCCGTGCGAGCCTACGGATCAGCCGACCACCACAAGGACATCCGGCAGGTGCGCCCGTGATCCACCCCTCCCGCGCCCGGGATCAGCCGTAGACCGCGGCGTCGCCATCGCGGCCGCCTCCTGTTCGGCAACCAGCCTGACCTTCTCGTCCAAGGGTTGGGGGTGACGGAGACGTCACCCCGAGCGCTCAGTCATCCTGCGCAAGGGGATCTGATGGGGTATCGCTGTACAGGAAAGGCCCGGATTCCCCCCGCTGTGGGCTGGGGGAATCCGGGCCTCGGCCGGGTTCGGTCAGGCGGTGGAGGATGAGCCGTGTAGGGCGTGAGGCAGGAAGGCGGTGAACGCGGCCTCGGTGAACGCGAGCGTCGGCCCGTTCGGGTCCTTCGAGTCGCGGACGGCGACGAAGCCGCGGGTTGGCCGGGTGTCGGCGACCTCGACGCACTGCTCGCCGCCGTCGCTGAAGGACGACTTGCGCCACTTCGCCTCGGGCAGGTCGGTGACGGACAGCCTGTTCATGTCAGTCATGACTTCTCCATGATGGTTTTGATCTTCTTCCGCGAGTCGTCGACGGGGAGTGCTGCGGCCACGATCCGCTCGAAGGCGGCCTCGTAGACCTTCACGTCGTCGGTCCCCTCGGCGAAGGTCCCGCCGCGGATCGTCTCCACGCTGATCACGGTGGGCCAGGGGTGAGGGGAACCGGACGATGTGGAACGGGCCGACCATGGTGGGGTGGGGTGTTGCGCTGCTCGGCCAGATCGAGCAGGTGGCGCAGCCGCTCGCACATCAGCGAAGGGTGTGGCGCGGAGCGGTGTGAGGACCTTGCTGTCAGGTGCTGGCATTGCCGTGGTTGTCGATCAGGGGAACCAGGACGCGGACACGTTCGTGAAGGTCGCCGACACCCGTAGCTGAAACCCCGGTCAGGACCTGGTCGAGGCGGGCGAGGCGGGCGCGGGATGTCGAACGGAGTCGGGCGGCGGGGACCCGGGCCAGGACGTCCAAGGCCCGCTGCGCGGCGTCCGCGGGCTGGGTGGGCGCCTCGACCTGGGCGAGCACTAGAGTGGCCGCGGCCCAGCCGGGGGTGGCCACGGCGGTGGACCCGATGGACGTTTCGGCAGCAGTCCGCGCGCGGTTGTGGTGGCCGAGGGCGATGGCTGACTCTGCCTGGTGCAGGGTGTACTCGGCGGCGTCGAACCCGAACCGGCCCGGGGCGAACCCGAGGGCGTCGGCTTCGAGTTCGCGCGCGGCCGCGGCGAGCGCCATGTCGGCTTCCTGCTCCCGTCCGAGTCCGGCGAGGGAGGTCAGCTGCGCCCATGCGTGTGCCTGGGCTTTCGGCAGGCCTGCGGGGGCGTGGGCGACGGCGCGCTCGGCGTAGGAGAGGGCCGTCTCGTAGCGGTTCTCGGCGCGGGCGACCATGCTTTGCGCGCCCAGAGCCCAGGCGGTCAGCCGGGCGTCGTCGGTGCGGGTGCCGTAGGCGGTGGCGGTGGCGAGGTGGGCGCGGGCGCCGGTGTGGTCGTCGAGGTGGAAGGCGAGGTTGCCCATGAGGGCGGAGAGCCAGCCGACGGTGCGGTGGAGTCCGCCGGCGACCTGCTCGGGGACGTGGCCGGTGACGAGGCAGTCGGTGAGCAGGCCGCGGGCGGCCCGTACTTCCTCGAACAGCAGGTAGGCGGGGTGCTTGGGGTAGGTGAGGGCGTAGTGCTCGACGGCGGCGTCCGCGAGCTCGGCGACCTCGGTGCTGCCGTGGGGGGCGGCGAGGAGGGCGAGCTGGAGGGATTCACGGACGGCCGGAAGGCCGGCGGCTGTGGTCATGTGCACCACCATTTCCCGTGCGCCAGCGCTGCACGTGTCGGTCTCGGGCCGACCGTACCGGATCACGCTGGACAACTCGCGGTCCGGAAAGACTTGTTCGGCGAGGTCCAGGCCCAGCTGGGCGGGTGTGGCTCCGTAGGCGCGGCAGAGCATGACGGTGTACTCGCGGTCGGGGCGTTCGCCGGGGTCGTGTTCCCACCGGCACAGCATCGGGTCGGACAGGCTGCGCGGTAACAGGCCGTCCGCGACGTACTGGGCTTTGACCTGGGTGATGGTCACGGAACGAGACCAGCCCAGGGCGAGCCGCCAGGCCTCCAGCTGCTGCACCTCCGGCAGGGCGCGGCGGATCTCGGCTGCGGTCTGTTCGGTGTCGAGGCGTTCGCGCTGGCAGCGAATCCGGATGTCGGCTGCCTCTTTGACGATGGTGGCGCGGCGTGTGCGGGTGATGGCGGCGGCCATGGGCACCCCCGGCGGGAGCGGGATATCGGAACCAGCAACGGTAGCCCACCCCTGTGACAGGGCGACACCACTCGGTCACTGCCCGCCCCCGTATTGAGGGTGCCCCTCAATGTCGCGGCGTTCCGGTGGCAATGACGGCGGGTCAGGTGCGGGCGGACTCTGGTGAGGCGAGCCCGACCGGGCCGCGGATCCCGAGGCCGAAGGGGGGTGACCCCGCCATGTCCTACGACCACTGATCACCTGCTGTGTCCCCCGTGGCGGGGGCCCGGGTCCGGCCTTGACGCCGGGGCCCGGGCCCCTGTGCCACCCCGCCCCGAGATGACCTGGAGACGCTCGTGCTGCCGGTGCTGACCTACGACCCCCTCGACCCCGCTACCGTCAACAACCCCTACCCGGCCTTGGCCGCTTTGCGGGAGCAGGCCCCGGTGTCCTGGCACGACGGCATGTCCTCGTGGCTGGTCACCCGGTACGCCGACTGCACGGCCGTCCTGCGCGAGCACACCGTCTTCGCCCGAGACCGGCGCCGCACCGGCGCCACCGTGCCCGAGGCGAGCCTGAGCGTGCAGTCCCTGGACCCGCCCGACCAGGCCGGCGTGCGCTCGCTCTTCATGAACGCCCTGCGCGCCCAGGACCTGCCCGACCTGGAGGCCCGCGCCCGCGACCGAGCCGCCGCCCTCCTGCGCGAGGCGGCCGAGCTGCCGTCGTTCGACGTCATGGCCGAGCTCGCCGCCCCGCTGTCCCTGTCGGTGGTCTGCGACCTCCTCGGCGTGGACGAGCCGCCGCTGGCCGAATTCGCCGCCGCCTCCGACGCGATCATGCGCAGCATGGACGGAGGCCTCGACCCCACCCGCATTGAGCCCGGCCGGCGGGCACGTGAGGAACTGACCAGCCTCGTCGACTCCTGGTTCACCGAAACCGGCCGCCCCGGCGGCCTCCTCGCCCACGTCCGCGCCCACACGCCGACCGGCGCCAACCCGGCCGAGGAGCGGTTCATCCGCAACACCGCGAGGGTGATGTTCCAGGGCGGCTACAGCACCATGACCGCCGCCCTGGGCAACGCCCTGCACACCCTCACCCGCCAACCAGACGCCCAGCACCGGCTGCGCTCAGAGCCGCGGGTCGTGCCCTGGGCGGCCGAGGAACTCGTCCGGTTCGACGGGCCAGTCCAAGGAACCAGCCGCACCGCCACCCACACCACCACGATCGCCGGCGTCCCGATCCCGGCCGGCGACACGGTGGTGCTGCTCTTCGCCGCCGCCAACCGGGACCCCGCCCGCTTCCCGACCCCCGACCAGCTGCTCCTGGACCGCCGCGACAACCGGCACCTCGGCTACGGCTGGGGCACCCACTCCTGCATCGGCACCCGCGCCGCCCAGGCCTGCCTGCGCGCCGCCCTCGACGCCCTGCGCACCCACTCCACGCCGCTCCGGCCGGCGGGCACCGCCCGCAGGCAGCCGTCGGCCACGATGCGCACCTTCGCCGTCCTACCCGCCACCCTCCACTCCTGACAGCCGCGCCTCACCGCCGCCCTTCTGCTCGGAGATCCCCTTGCGCATCCTGATCGGCAACCACATCGACCCCGCGATCCGTGCCCGTACGGACATGCGGGCCTGGACCCAGCGCCTGGCCTGGTTCGCCCGCCCCGGTGACGTCCTGATCCTGTGCACCGAACCCGACCCCGCGTTCCTCGACTACGCCCTCGCGCTCACCGGCACCGGAGCCGGCGAGGTTACCGTGCTGACCACCCCGCCCGGCCGCCACAACGGGATGCTCCTGGACCCCGAAGCGCTCACCGACCCCGCCTTCCTCGACCAGGTCCGCGCCGCGCTGCGCCCGGCCGGCGGCCCGCAGGCCGTCGGCGAGATCTTCGCCCTGTGGCCCTCGGCCTCCGTCGCCCGCTTCGCCACCGCCCTGGGACTCGCCGACCGGATGCCCGGGCTGGCGTACTTCGCGCAGGGCGGCGCCGAGATCGGCAACAACAAGGCCAACTTCCGGGCCATCGCAGCGGCGGCTGGCGTCCCCACCGTCCCCGGGGAGGTCTGCCGCTCCCGCGAGGAAGCCGCCGCCGCCACGCACCGGCTCCTGGCCCAGGCCGAAGCGCTGGTCGTCCAGCAGGCCCACAACGGCGCCGGCGTCGGCAACCAGATTCTCCTGGGCCCCGGCAGCAGCCTGGCCACCGACCACGTCGGCGCCCGCCACCTGCACCGCCTCGCCCCCGGCCCGGCCGGCGTCACCGCCTACTGGCAGGACCGCTGGGACTGGGCGTCCGCCGACGGCCGCCACCCCGTCGTCGTCGCCGCGTTCGCCCCCGGCGCCGAGGCGGTGTACTCCGAGCACTTCACCGACGACTGCGGTACCTGCCCGACCGAACAGGGCCGCCTGCACTACGTCGGCCGCCGCCTCTCCCACCAGACCGTCCCGCTCCAGGGCCTCAATCCGCTCGTGCACGCCCGCCTGGTCGACAACGGCGCCCGCCTCGCCGAGGCCTACCGCGCGCTCGGCTACCGCGGCCACCTGTCCGCCGACGCCATCACCACCCCGGACGGCCAGCTGTACTTCACCGAGGTCAACGCCCAGGTCTCCGGAAGCCTGCACATCTACCAGGTCATCGCCCACCGGATCGTCGGCACCGCAGACCACCCGGCCCGCGCGGTCGTCGAGTACCACGTCCCCCCGACCTGGCACGTCCCCGACGCCAACGCCTTCCACCAGGCCCTGGCCGACCTCGACCTCGCCTGGAACCCCGCCACCCGGACCGGGGTGATCGTCTCCATGCCCATCACCCCCGGCCCGGACGGCGCGCAGTTCGTCTTCTGCCTCGCCTACGACCCCGAGACCGGCCACGAGGACCCCTTCGCCCGGCTCAACGCCCGCTTCGCCACCCGCCCCGCCGCCGCCTTCGACCCCGCCGACCATGTCGGCGCCCCCGTCACCGCCTTCTCCTCCTGAACGGAGCCCGCCCCATGCCCAGCACACCCCTGCCGCCCGCGGCCGCCCGCCTGAACCGCTCCCTGGACGCCGCACGGCTGGCCGGCGACCTCACCCAGGTGACCACCCACACCTGGGACCTCCAGCAGGGCCGCGCCCCGGGCGGACTGCTCGGCGCCGTCACCGACATCGACTGGCGGGTCCTGCCGCTGATCGCACCGAACGGCGATGCCGACCGCACCGACCCCGGCGGCCCCGGCCCCGACACCTACGCCCCCACCGGCTGGCTGGACCGCATGCCCTACCTCGCCGAGGTCCTCGCCGCCATCCCAGCCCCCCTGAACGCCGCCCGCCTCATGGCACTCGGACCGAACGCGGTCGGCGAGCGGCACAGCGACCCCAAGTACAGCCTGGCCCGCGGCTGCGCCCGCCTCCACATCCCCCTGACCACCAACCCCGACGCCGTCCTCTACCTCGACGGCACCGAGCACACCTGGCAGCCGGGAGAGTTCTGGTACGGCGACTTCTCCCGCGAGCACGCCGTCCGCAACCTCGGCACCACCACCCGCGTCCACGCCGTCATCGACACGCTGTTCACCATCGAGCTCGCCGCGCTCTTCCCGGCCGCCTGGCAGGAACAGCTGGCCGACGCCGACGCGCTCATCAACCACCCCACCCCGCTGGACAGGACCATGCCCGCCGGCCTGCCCCGCCCCTTGCACCTCCCGGCCGGATTCACCGACTTCAGCCGCGACGAGCCCCTCGACGGCGACCTGGTGCCCGCGGAGCTCGACCACACCGCCGACCACCTCACGCTCACCACCGCTGAGCGGTCCTTCGCGCTGCTGCCCGCTGGCCCGGGGGAGTGGCGCTTCAGCGCCTGGAGCGAGGCCCGCACCCTCGCCCCCACCCCGGACGGCGGCGCCGTCCTGCACGCCCGCCACGGACGCACCCACACCCACCGCACACTCACCGCCGCCACGGCCTGACCCCACGAGACGAAGGACCCTCACCCATGCGCCTGAGCAGCCACGACGACTTCACCCGCCTGCGCGAGATCATCGTCGGATCCGCTACCAACTACACCGGCCACGACCGCGACGTCTCCTTCGAGCTGTTCCACCACGAGAACCTCACCGGCTTCCGCTCCGACTGGGCCTACCCCCGCCTCGTCACCCCCGCCGAGGCCGGCGCGCGGCCGGAGCAGTGGGCCATCAACCGCCACTACGCCGAGGAACTCGCCGAGGACGTCGAAGACCTCGCCCAGGTCCTGGCCGACCTCGGCATCACCGTCCACCGGCCGATCCCCCTGCCCGCCGACCCGGCGCCGATCGCTGGCCTGGGCTGGAGCGCCCCGCCGGTGCCCGCCCTGAACATCCGCGACAACACCCTGATCCTCGGCGACGAGATCATCGAGACCCCGCCCGCGATCCGCGCCCGCTACCTGGAAACCCGCCTCCTCGCCCAGGTGTTCACCGGCTACTGGCAGGCCGGCGCCCGCTGGACCACGATGCCGCGCCCCACCCTCACCGACGCCAGCTTCGACCTCTCCTACGCCCGCGACGCCACCACCACCCTCGGCGGCCCCACCGAGCCGATCGACGACCCGCAGCCCAGCCCGTACGACGTCGGCTTCGAGATGATGCTCGACGGCGCCCAGGTCCTGCGCCTGGGCCGCGATCTGGTGGTCAACATCGCCCAGGCCAACCACGCCCGCGGCGTCGACTGGCTGGAGCGCCACCTGGCCGGCCGCTACCGCATCCACCGCGTCTACCGCATGGCCGACAACCACATCGACTCCATGCTCCTCGCACTGCGGCCGGGGGTGTTCCTGGCCCGGCACGACGGCATTCGCGACATGCTCCCCGAACCGCTGCAGAGCTGGAAGTTCATCGTCCCGCCCCAGCCGGACGCCGGAGCCTTCCCCGCCTACGGCGACGCCGACCTCGTCCTGACCAGCCCCTACATCGACCTCAACGTCCTGTCCGTCGACCCGGACACCGTCCTGGTCAACGCCGACTGCATCGGACTGATCAAGACCCTCGAAGCCGAGCACTTCACCGTCGTCCCCGTCCGGCACCGACACCGGCGCTTGTTCGGCGGCGGCTTCCACTGCTTCACCCTCGACACCCGACGAGACGGCGCCTGCGAGGACTACCTCACGTGATGCGTCCCGTCCTGCTCCTGGAGGCGGCCGGCCCCGAGTCCGGGCACCTGGCCCGCACCGCGGCCGCCTCCGGCCACCCCGTCCACGCCGTCACCACCACCGAGAACCTCACCGGCTACAGCCCGGCGCTCCACAACCTGCTGGCCGGCACCCTCACCACCGACCTGGTCAACTCCCAGCAGGCCCTCGCCGACACCGTCGCCTACGCCCGCCGCATCAACGCCGCCGCCGTCCTGACCACGAACGAGTACCTCACCCCGCTGGCCGCCCACGCCTGCGCCCTGCTGGACCTGCCCGGCAACGACCCGGCCGGCGCGCACGCAGCCCGCGACAAGGCCGCCATGGCCACCGCCTTCACCGCCGCCGGCGTCACCGCACCTCGTACCCACACCATCGCCACCCCGGCCGCCCTGCGGGCCCGCTTCCTGCGTCCCGGCATGCGGCTCCCCGTGGTCATCAAGCCGGCCGACGCCGCCGGCTCCCAGGGCATCACCGTCCTGGCCCGCCTCCAAGACGTGGACACCGCCTGGCAGCACGCCCACACCGCGCCCGGCATGTACGCGGAGTCACCGGGCCGTACGGTGCTGCTCCAGCAGTACATCCCGGGTCGGGAGTACAGCGTCGAGTCGTTCACGCAGCACGGCCGGACCACTCATCTGGCCATCTCCACCAAGACCACCACCCGCGGCACCCACCGGGTCGAACTCGCCCACACCCTGCCGACCCAGCTCCCGCCCGCGCTGGAACAGGCCATCCACCAGGAAACGGCGAAAGCGGTCCGCGCAGTCGGCATCCGCAACGGCGCCTCCCACACCGAGGTCACCGTCACCCCCACTGGCCGGCCCTACGTCATCGAGACCGCGGCCCGCATCGGAGCCGGCCACATCGGTGACCTCCTCCACCACGCCCTCGGCATCAACCCCTGGACCGCCCTCCTCGACATCGCCCTCGGACACCCCGCCCGCCTCACCCCCACCCGACACCACCGCGCCACCGTCCGCTTCCTCACCAGCCCGACCGCCGGCCGCCTCACCGCCGTCACCGGCCTGCCCCGGCCCGGCCCGGACACCCCCCTCGTTCGGTTCCGCGCCCGCCCCGGCGACCCGGTGGGACCCGCCTACACCAACGCCGGACGGCTCGGCAGCCTCATCGTCGTCAGCCCCGACGCCCGCACCACCCAGGCCCGCGCCGCCCAACTCCTCGACGACATCCGCATCGAAGTCGAACCCCATCCCGCCTGAACACACCGGAGGGGCGCCACCCAGCTCCATGGGTGGCGCCCCTCCGATGTACCCGAGGTCAGATCAGCACGGCGAGCTCCTCGGCCACCGCCCGGTAGGAATCCTTGACGCCGGCCTCGTTCCCGAGCCGGTGACGCTCCAGACGCAGCGCGCCGAGGTGGCGCACCTCGTACACATGCCGCCGCCACACGCTGTTCTCGGTCTCCTCCGAGTGTCTGTAGGAGTCGAAGAACGCGGTGCGGGCATCCTGCTTCGCGCGGGCCATCCGCATCGTCCAGTCCGCCTCCGGATCCCCCCACCAGGTGCGGTCCATATCCAGGACACCGCAGATCGTCGGGACCGGGGCGGGCGCGAGCATGGTGTTCACCGTCCACAGGTCCCCGGTCAGCAACCGCGGCACCGCGACCTCGTCGAGGACCTGCGTACCGGCCTGGGCGGCGTCGGCGGCCTTGCGCAGGTCGGCGGCGTCCAGGCCGCAGCTCTCGACGTCCTCGGCGATCAGGTGCAGGGACGCGACAACGGCCTCGCTCCAACGTGCGTGGCCGGGGCCGGTGACCGGACCGAACCATGGCCCGGCGACGGCATGCACGGCCGCGGTGATCTGTCCCATCTGCCGGAAGAACGCCGTGTGGGTCTCCTTCGGGTAGGAGCCGAGCAGCTCCGGCGCCGGGGTCCCGGGCAGGAAGGACTGGATCATCCAGTCCCGGCCGATCACGGACTGGGTGAAGTCGGCCGCCAGGACGTGCGGCATCAGGTCGGCGATCGGCGCGAGCCACGGCACCGACGCGTACTCCGCGCGCATCAGCTCCCGCTCGGAATGGAACTGGCGGGCCGGTTCGGGTGCCACCCGCAGGACGACCGGCTCCGCGCGGCCGGCCAGGTCGATGCGGTAGGTGGTGTTGTACATGCCGCCGCCCAGCTCCGTCGCCGAACGGACCTCGGCGCCGGGCCCGAAGGCGCGCTCGGCGACCTCCTGGATCTGGCGGCCGGTCAGGCCCTGCTGAAAGGCGTTGGCGGTCCGCTCGATGACGTGGAGTTCCACAGGACTTCCTTCCGGGCTGTGAGGACTTCGAGGGGGGCGGGGGAGTCTGCGGTCAGGCCTTGCGGTTGCGGGGGCGGCCGTTGCGCTCCAACACGACGCCGAGCTGCGAGGGCTGCATCGCGGCGGCGCTACCGATGGCCCGGCGGTTGGCGTGCGGGCTGGTGGCGTCGGCCGCCGCGATGTGACGCTCGCGGGACAGCGTCAGGTGAGTGATGAGCCGACTCAGCAGGCTAATGGAGGCAAGGAGCTCGTCGAAGTCCTCGGCCTTGGGGCCGGTGATGTCCGGGCTGTTGATGAGGCCGTGGTACACGGCATGGGCGACGTCGTCGGGGAGGTCGACGGTCTGGGACCCGCCGGAAGCCGCGGGAAGGCCGAACGTGATCCGCATGGTCATGAATCCTCCGCAAGATGCTTCAGTGTAGGAAAACCTACATGCGTAGGAATTCCTACACAAGCGGGTGTGGTGGTCAACTCCACGACCGTCACCTGGCAGAGGTGTGGTCGGTCCGGCTACCGATCGGGTGCGTTCCGGTCACAGGGGCCCGCGCTCCGGGTACACCGATACGCGCTCCGCCGCGTAGGTGCCGTCCGGCAGCACCGCGTCGGTCAGTTCGAACTGCTCCCGCTTCCCCGTGGGGCCGCTCCAGGTGATCCGGACGCCGGCGGGGCGGCTGCTGGGCCAGTGGACCGGCTGGCCGTCGGCGGCCCGGGCCCCGAGCAGCGTGTAGATGCGGACCACATCGCGCACGCCGGCCTGACCGTGACCCTGGTCCCCGCCCGGGCCCGGCGGATCGACGAAGGCATCGTCCGCCTCGTCCGGGCCGCGGGACACACCTGGCCCCCGGCCGAGCTCGCTGCCTTCGACGCGAACCCCGGCCGGCCAACTGCCACACCCAAGGACGCCGCGCTGGCCGCGGGCACTGCCGCCATCAAGGGGACGATGTCCCTGGAGGACGTCGGTGACCTGCTGCGGGCGATGAACCCCATCGCGGTGGCCAACCCGATCGCGTCCCTCGTTGAGACCACCCGCAAAGACGTTCCCGACTTCGCCGACGCCGTCCTCACCGACGACCACCAGCCGGCCCTCGGCCCCGTGCGGGATGCCCGCGATCATCTGCGCGACCTGGCCGCCACGGCTCCGCTTCGGGAGCTGGCGCGGCCTGGAAGACCGCCGAGGGCGTACGGCAGTGGGCCCTGGACCTGTGCGGCCGGGTCGAGGAGGAACTCGCCGCCGGGCAGCTGGGCGAGGCGGCCGGGGAGTGGATGAACGGCCGGTACGCGATGGCCGGACTGGCCGTGCTCAGCACGCTGAAGGAGCGCGACTGGCCGCCCGCCCAGCACGCCCTTGACACCTTGGTGCTGGTCTACCAGCTCGGGGAGTACCGGCGGCTCGACCGCCTGGTTCCCGGCTGTCAGTGGCACCTTCTCGCCATCGAGGGGCTGATGCCGCCGCCCACCCGGGAGCTTCTCCAGGACCTCATCAGCCGGAACGTGCCCGGTGCCGGGGCGGGGGCTGATGTCAGACCTGCCTCGTAGCGTCGATGGCGAGGGTCCGGACCGGACGGGGCCCCTGAGGAGCGAAGGAGCGGGCCATGGGCGAGATCAGCATCGAGCGGCAGCAGCTTGACCGGCTGCTTGCCGACAGCGCGAGCACGTACGGCGCCCCCTACCAGCGGGCCTTCGCCGAACTCGCCGAAGCGCGTCGCGGCCGGCCCGTCGCCGAAATCCTTCCCCTGCTGCGTCGCGCCGCCGACGAGGCGCTGCTCGGCTTCACGGACGCGGACCTGCAAGAGCAGGCGGAGGCGATCAGCGCGGGGCAGCCGTACGCCCTGCGCGTCAAGGTGACCTGACCCAGACCTCAGCCGCGCCCGCCCCCTCCGGGCGGTTCAGGACGTGCGGCGGCCTTGCCCGGTGTCGGCAAGGGCGTCGGCGAGCTGTTCGTGGGTCATGTGGGAACGCCCTTTGATGCCGGCCTTGGCGGCCCTGTCGTACAAGTCGGCCTTGGTCAGCGACCGAAGCGACTCAGCATCCGAAGTTCCGGCGCGTTTCTTCGCAGCAGGCTTCTTCGCATGTCCGGTGTTCCGGGAGGTGCTGGCCTTCTCACCGGTGTCCTTCGGGCTGCGAGCCCGCTCGACGCTCGCGCGCAAGGCATCCATCAGGTCGATCACGCCGGTGGGCTCGGCGGCTGGCTCCGCCTTCTCCACGCTCTCGCCGGCGGCCTTGGCCTCGATGAGCGCCTTGACCTTCTCCTGGAAGCTGTCGTGGAAGTCCTGCGGATTCCACTCGGTGGTGAGGGCGTCGATGAGCTGGTGCGCCATTTTCACCTCGGCCGCGGTCGGCTCCGTTGTGCCAGGAAGGTCGGGGACCTCCTGGTGCGGGTCGCGGATCTCGTCGGCCCAGTGCAGGGTGTGCAATGTCAGCAGGTCGTCCTCGGCCTTCAGCGCGACGAGGTACTCGTGTCCGCGCATCACGAAGGTCGCGATGCCGGCCTTGTTCGACTCCGCCAGGGCCCGCTGCAGCAGGGCGTAGACCTTGCTGTACTGCTCGCCGCGGGGGCCGAGGTAGTACGTCTTGTCGAAGAAGATCGGGTCCACCGTGTCGAGGTCGACGAACGCGGACACCTCCAGGGCCTTGGACCGGCCGGGCGCGATGTCGTCGAGCTCCTTCGGCTCGACGATCACGTACTCGCCGCCGGTGTCGTAGCCCTTGACGATCTCGCCGATGTCTACCTCATCACCTGTGCGTTCGTTGATCCTTTTATTGCGGATCCGGTCCGCGGTGCCTCGCTGGAGCTGGTGGAAACGGATCGTGTGGCTGTCGGTCGCGGTGTAGAGCGCGACCGGCAGCGACACGAGTCCGAAGCTGACGACCCCCGCCCATACCGGTCTGGCCATCACCTGCACCACCTTTCACCCACCGTGGGGTTCTCGGCGCCTTCCCACCCTGTGCCTGATCACCCCCGCAGGGCCCTACGGCCCCGTCAGGCGCCTCCCGCTTCGCCGCCCTCCCGCGTCCAGGAGCGCACCGGGCGCTCACCGTCGGGCCCCTCTTCGACAAGATCGATCCGTACGTTTGCCTGGCTGCCGTAGCGGCCGATGAACTCCCGGAATCTTCGCTCGGCCAGTTCGCGGCTGCTCCAGGTACCGGTGACAGCAGGAGATGTCTGAGGTCCGAAACGCAGCCTGACGTGAAACGGCACATGCGGATCATGCGGGGTCGGCCCTCCGGCTACAAGGTGATCACCTGCTGGCGGCGCCAGGTGCCTCAGGCGCGGCCTGTCAGCTGCTCCGGCCCGCCGTGCCGGCTTCCGCCTCGCGAACCAGTTGCACTGGCGGCCGGCGCAGAGCTACACAGCGCTACGCCCGGCAGCGAGGGGGCCCAGGGAAGACCGTAGGTCAGTGCGGCAGCGTCATCCGTCGGGGTGGCTCTGCCGCAGGTCCGTGACGGAACGGGGCCCGCCGCCATTGACCGGCCATGAACACTCCAAACGCCTCTCAGCTCCCCGTCGTGGCGGCCATGGCCCTCCTGGCCGCCACCACCATGGCCACGGCTGCCACCGCAGCGCCCTCCCTGCACTACAAGTGCTCCAGCAGCACCAAGTCGATCGACGACGCGGCCTACAGCGGGCCGTGGCCGGACAACTGGGATATGACCCTTCAGGTGTGCGCGGCCCGCTCCGGAGCGACGGTCTACACCTACGCGGATGTCCGCTGGGACGGCCCCGCCTTCTACGCCACGAGCGACGCGACCATCTTCGACGGAGCCAAGATCCGGGTGCAGATCATGCAGTCTCGTCAGGGCACCGACCCGGTGGTGGCCGAGCAGGACTTCCCGCTGAAAGCGCGGCTGGAGAAGGCGACACCCCGCGGGGACCGCGACGGCAGCCACCGGACCCCGGTGATCAGCCACCGGGCCGGCGGCGGCGCGTACGGGAACGCGGTGGTCTTCCTGGACTGGCACAAGGACGGTCACGGCTACCAGGCCCACGACTTCAAGGCGTCCCCCAGCCTCTGACCGCGCGGAACACTCAGGTACCGCGGGGGCAGGTGAGGCGCGACAGCCCGGGCTGACAGTGCACCCTGGACCAGACCGGGCCGCTGCGCCTCGCTGAGCCGCAATCCACGCCGGCCTGACTTGTTCGATCGAAGCGAGCACAACAGGTGCTCCGCCTCATGGCGGCGAGCGGTAACGTCCCTGTGGACGAGGGGGGAGTCCGCCATGGGCATGGGGATCGGCGACCTGATCAGAGGGCGTCGGCTGGAACTCGGGCTGAGTGAGGAAGACCTGGCACGGCGCCTCGCCGATGTCTCCCACCGTGCCAGCGTCAGCCGCACCGAGGTGTGGCGTTGGGAGACCGGCTACGAGAACCGCACCCCAGGCCCCTTCTGGCTGCCCCACCTGGCCGCGGTCCTCCAGCTCGACGAGGACCGGCTGCGCCGGGCCCGGGCGGCGAGCCGCGCCGCACGCCGCTTCGCCATCCCCACTCCGGCCGCCCCGGCCGAGGTGATCTCCTCGCTCCTGCCGCCCGATACCGCGCTGTCCCCGCTCGGCACCACGACGGGCCGCACCGTCGGCGCCGCCGATGCCGAGGCGTTACTGCGCCGCGCCGGCAGCCCAGTGGCGTGGTACGCCGCCGCGCCTACCCCGGGACCTGCGTCTGCGGAAACGGCACTCCGGCCGACGGACCAGGGGGATCACGGTGCCGGAGGAGGGGACCGCCCTCGGCGAGCACGGCGGCGGCCCCAACCTAACGAGGCAATACAGCTAGGGCTGGTGTTGGCGAGGTCCTCTCGGAGAGCTTGAGCGGCGTGGGTGGCAGGGGGTTCGACGAGTGTCGACGATCTGTCAGATTCACTGTGCCAAAGCCTATTTGGTCTCGTAGGATCGCCTCCAGCATTCGGCTTGTGCCGGCTCTCCACCACCCCTCATGGCCCGTACGGGCAGAGGAAGCGCAATGGTCACCCAGCTCAGCTCCCCGATTCTCTTCGTCGAGCGGTCTCGGTAGGTCGCGCACCACGCGGTCGGGGAGACGGACGCGTGTGACAGTCGCTCAGATCGTCTTCGGCGTGCGGTGACTGATGCAGCGACTCCGGAGTTCCTCCACCGGGGTCCGGGCCCTTGCTCTGCCCGGACCGACCGGCCCGGGCCGACTCGCCCACTCCTGGAAGTCTGATCATGACGACCATCAACCTGGCGACCGTCTCCGAGGCGGAGCCTTTCACCCGGGCCAACCCGTTCCCCGGGGCCGACACGTACAGCTGGACCCGGGCCTTCTCCGAGGCCTTGGCCCTAGCCACGGGCCTGCCCCCGGTGGTGACCGACGTCATTGCGTCCTACGTGATCCGCCCGAAGCGCTACCTCACCAAGGCGCGGACCGAGACGATCCACCGCCTGCGCCCCGGAGTGATCGTGAAGGACGAGCAGACGGGTCTGCACGTGCTGTCGGTGACCACGCACGGCTTCGCGGGCACCCCGACCGAATACAACGAGCGTGTGCGGAGCGCCTTCGACAGCCCGGCCCGGCTCGATTCTTCCCCTGCCCGGGTGCTTCCGAGGCTGACCACCGGGTCTGGCCCGAACGGCACGGCGCTGCCGTTCGTGACGACCGCCGAGCCGGTGGAGCCCACCGTCCTCAACAGTCTGCTGGGCCTCATGGACTTGGCCCTCACCGAGGCCGACCGCAAGCGCGGTTACGACCTCGCCGAGGACATGACGGTTTTCGGCCAGACCAACCGCACGATGCACGTCCCGTTTCTGCGGACGATCACCGAGAACCACCAGGGCGTCCCGGTCACCCGGGAGGTCGTCGACCTGGTCGCCATCAAGGGCAGCAACCGTTCCCGGGCCCGGCTCAAGCTCCACGGGCTGACCGCTCGCAACATCGCCTTCGGTGTTCCGACCGGCATGCTCGACCTGCCGGAGCCGAAGGCCGGCCAGCCCATGCTGCCGGAGTACATCGCCGACCCTGTCATCTGGGTCCCGGCCTTCGCTGACACGCTGCGGGACGCGTTCGCCCGCCCCAAGCACCGCCTGCACGGCACTGCCCAGGCCGCCACCGAGGTTGCCGCCGTCCAGATGCAGATCATCGTTGGGACGGACAACCCCGCCGAGTTCCACAACACGGTCTTCGACCCGAACCGTGCCGACCACCGACGCCCGCAGCTCGACTACCCGCTCGCGGAGAAGTCGACCTCCGACATGCGGGCGGTCCTGCGCGAGGCGAAGGCCTCGGGCCGCATCACCGAGCCCGTCAGGGCCTGGCTCGCTGGCGAGGACAGCGAGCCGGATGCCCAGTACGGCTCGGTCACCGACGCCCGTGACCGCCGCGACCGGGCGCTGCTCGGCATGGCCTTTCCCAAAGAACTGGAGCACGATCGCGAGGTGGCCCGGGTCCTCGGCGAGCCCGAGCGGTACTACGACAGCCGTGAGGAGAACGTAACCCTCCGGCTGCGCATGCTCTCCGCCGCGATCGCCGAGGGTTACCGGACCCGGTGGAACCCGCGGCTGCTGGACGGCACGCTTTACTCCAGCTTCATCGCCAAGCGCGGCACCCTCGCGGACCGGCCGGACTGGCGGACCGTGCTGGACCAGGCTGAGGCCGACGAGACGCAGCTGTCCGACTTCCTCGTGACGCGGGGCCTGCACTGGCTCGCCGAACACGGCATGGTCGAGGCCGACCGTGGGTCGGCCGACGGCCAGCGGGGGCCGGGCCGGCGTAGCGGTGTCAGCGCCCGCAACGCCCTGCTGCTGAAGCCTGTACAGACCATCGCCCTGATGCGTGAGATCGCCCGTGCCAACGACGCCGGCACCCCGCCTCGGCAGGTCGATGAGGCCGGAGCTCCGGTCGACGGCACCGTAGCCGACCGCATCTGGTTCAGCATGACCTTCCCGAAGACCGGGCGCGCCAAGAAGAAGGTGGACGACCGCCCCGGAGCGTCGGACAGCGCCCCGCCCCAGCAGCCGGAAAAGAGCCCGGAGCAAGTCCTCCTCGATGCCCAGCTGCGCCTGGTGACGAGCCTGTCCAGTGAGTTGCCGCAGGCCTTCCTCGCCGCGCTGGCCGTGGTTCGCGAGGCCATCGCCGCCGGCGCGGCGGCTGGAAAGCCGGCGCTGGCCGATTCGCCCTCCTACAGCGTGGAGGTGATGGAGCAGGCCCTGACCCGGCTCAAGCGAGACCTGGGTTCGATGCAGGCCTGCTTGGCCGACATGAAGGGTGAGACCGAAGTCACCATCGACTCGGCCACCGAGCAGTTCGCCAACGCTGAGGGCGAGCGGTGAGCCGCTCCGTGCTGCCGGCTGGGCCGGTGCTGACCGCACCACTCCTGGCCGGCCTGGCGCTCGTGGGCGGCCGCTACCTGCACGCGACCTATCTGCGGCCGCTGCCCTGGGCGGGCCGCGAGCACTTCCACGACCTGGGTGTCCTCACCGGGATCTACCTGGTCAGCGATATCGCCGGACAGCTGCGCTGGCTCGGTCAGGCAAGCCGTCTCGACGGTCTAACCGGGCGTCTCAACGGACACGACCGCGATCCGGCCAAAAAAGCCGTCTTCGCCTGTGTACGCGTCCTGCACCTGGACGATCTGACGCCCACCGAGGCCCTGGATGCCATCGAGGGGCGGTGCGCGGACCTGCTCGGCATCCGGCAGACCATGAAGCCGCGCCGCTGGCCCCCGGCGACGAACTGGCTCTCCTTGGTCGCCTAGCGTGACGGTGGTCGACACCCACGAAGGTGCCGGCCACCACCCAGTGGTGACCCCAATGCGCCGTCAGCCTTCGAGTATGTGGTCAACGGCGAGGGCGGCGAACTCCTCGCCGGCGCTCAGGGCCTCGGTGTACTCCTCGCCCGCCAGGCGGACCGCGATGGTGATCAGGCGTCCGTCGGGGCTCGGGCTCGACCGCGTGGAAGCGCCTTCGGCGTCGCCGACCGTGCGAAGAGCTCCCGGTCGGACTCCGGTTCCCACGCTGCCCTCGTTCGCTGCGGCGCCGAAAACACGGCTGTAGCCAGGGCTCAACGGTACAGACCGGGCGGGACCGGCTCGTCCTGATCTCTCACGCTGATAACAGTGCGTGGCGGCCCCGAAGTGACGGCCCCGGGCTCTGTTTGGTTGGGCGCTTGGTGATTTTGCACCCATCCTTATGCAGATCGTCGGCCTCATGGAATGATCGCCGGACCGGTCTGGATTGGGGGGTGTGATGGCAGACGGTGGAGAGCAGTACGAAGCATCGGCGTCCGCTTTGGGCTACCTGTTCCAGTTCGCCAAAGCTCTGCACATGTGCATCGAGCAGTGGATGAGCGCCGGCCCCGACTGGAGCATTGCGGTTGAGGCCGCCGACGACATTGAGCAGCACATCGGCTCTGTGACTGACCTTCTTCAGCTCAAACAGCGCGCCGCGGGCGTGCGTTTGACCGATACATCCAAGGACCTGTGGAAGACCCTCCGAATCTGGGGAGAGGCGGCTACGGCAGGCCGCATCGACCTGGATGAGACGAACCTCTACTTGCTCACCACGGCTGAGCTGCCTGCGGATAGCGTCGGCTATCTTCTCCAGCACCGCGCCACGGGGCACCGCGATGAGGAGCGGGCTCTGAAACAGCTCTGCGCTGCGGCCGAAGCCTCAAAGACCAAAAGCCAGGATCTCCTGAAGTCGTTCGCTGCGTTGACAGGCATGCCCAAGTCGCTTCAGAGTGCCCTGCTCGCGCGAATCCAGGTTGTTGGGGGTACCGAGGACATCGCTGACGTCCGTACCACAATGCTCCGCCTCGCAGCCGTTGCCGCTGGCCACGACGCTTCGAAAGCCTTCTTGAACCGGCTGGAGGGCTGGTTCTACGACCGGGTGATCGAGCAGATGCGCACGCCGGGTGGCAGCCCGGTCACCGGTATCGAGTTTGACGAGGTGTTCAGCAGCCTCCAGCGGCAGTTTCAGCACGACAACCTGCCGATCGACGGCGACATCACCCGCATGTCTGGCGACCCCATGGAACAGGCAGAGAAGATCTTCGTTCGGCAACTGGGGCTCATCGGAGTGGGCTCCACACGCATCGGATTCGCTGTCCGGGACTACGTGCGCGCCTTCGCGCAGCGCTCGCGGTGGACCAACGAGAACCTGCTGCGCCCTGGCGAGATCGGCGAGTACGAGCGTCGGCTGGTAGAGGAGTGGGAAGCCCGCTTCGCCGTGATGGAGGAAGAACTCGGCCCCGAGGCCACCGAGGAACAAAAGAAGGCGGAGGCCAAGCTCATCTACCGGTGGGTCGATCAAGAAGCCCGCTTCCAGATCCGCACCGGATGCGACGAGGTCTTCGTGACCAAGGGCTCGTACCACATGCTCGCCGACGAGCGCCGAGTCGGCTGGCACCCCGACTTTGCCGCCCGCCTGATGCAGCTTCTTGAGCCCGTTGAGGTCCCTGGATGAACCTGAGCCGCGAAGAGCGCGCCCTGTACAACCCCGCCTTCACAGCGCTCCTGTGCACCCGGGCCGTCCAAGGCCACGAGCAGCAGTACAACGCCCCCTGCCCGCTGCCCGTGGCTGTTGTGGCAGGGATCATGGCCCTTCAGCCCGCGATCAGGGCGGCACTCCCCAGCACCCTGAACAGCGGCCTGATGAAGTGGCTCGACACGAATGACGGCGTGCGCGTCGCCATGACCCGCAACGCGGCCTCCCTCGCCGCCGTGGTGCGCCCCGGTGTCCTGTTCGCCGTGCAGACCAGGACTCTGCGGGCCACGGAAGAGGGGCTCACCCTGGCCCTTGGCCCCACCACCAAGGGGATCAAGGGCGCAACCGATCAGACCATCACGATCCAACAGGCTGCCCAGTTCCTTGGGCGCTGGCTGCCCAGCACGGGCAGCCTCAGCACAGTCCTGACCCTTCTCGGAGTCAAACCGTGACGTTCCAGATTGCAGCGGTCACCATCTACGGCAAGAAGCCCGGCCAGATGCGTACCGTCCCCTTCCAGCTCGGCGCCCTCAACATCGTTACGGGTGACTCCCGACGTGGAAAGAGTGCACTGCTGACGATCATCGACTACTGCCTCGCCAGCTCCGACTACCCCGTCAAAGCGGGCAAGGTCCGCACCTACGTCAGCACCTACGCCGTCACCCTCACCAAGCCCGGTGAGCAGCTCTTCGTCGCCCGTCAGGCGCCCAAGGACAACGCCAAGACCAGCACAGCGATGTGTGTGCTCACCCAGGCCCCAGGCAGCCCGCCGCCAGCTTTGGAAGATCTTCGCTTCACGACGCCCGAGGACACCGCCAAGGCCTACTTGAGCGACTTCTGCGGCATCGACAACACCGTCCGCGTGCCAGCCGTCGGTAAGAACACGCTCATAGCCCCGTCCATCCGCCACGCGCTCTTCTTCTGCTTCCAGGCTCAGAACGAAGTCGCTAACCCCGATGTCCTCTTCCACTCGCAGGGCGAGGAATGGAGGCCAAACACTATCCGGGGAGTCGTCCCGTACTTCCTCGGCGCGGTCGACCCCGAGCAAGCACTGCTTCACAACAAGCTCCGCAACCTTCGCCGGGACCTGGCCGACAACGAAGCCAAGCTCGCCGTATCCGCAGACCGAACCCCCGCCAGCGGCCAGGCTCAGGCGCTCCTGACCGAAGCCGTCGAAGTTGGCCTGCTGCCTCCGCAGACCGGCGCGCAAACCGCAGACGATGTCCTCCAGCTCCTCCGTCGTCTCCGCGACGAACTAGTCCACGGCGGTGCGCTGCGGCCCCATGAGAGCGACAGCGACCCCCTTGCGACCCTCCACACCAGCCGAGCAGAACTGCGTCGAGACTTTGCGCTGGCTCGGGCTCGAATCGCCGACCTCAAGAGCACCCTCGCCGAAAACGACGAATTCAGCGACCAGGCCATCGAACAGCGAGCCCGCCTCACCTCCCTCAGCCTCCTCCGCCAAGACGCAGCAGCCAGCGATCTTGAACACTGCCCCATCTGCGACAGCACCGTACCCTCGGCGAACGCAACCATCGCCGGCCTCAGACGGGACCTCGCCCTCCTTGACGGCGACCTCGGAGTAGTCCGAAATGACACCCCCGCCATCCGACGGCTCATCGCCGCCCAGGAAGACCGCCTGCAAGAGCTCCGCTCAGAACTTGCCCGCAACCAAGAACAGGTTCAAGAACTCACTACGAGCCTGCGCACGACCCAGCAAGAGCCCGACGATATGCGCCGGGCCGCCATCGTCCAGGGGCGCATCAGCCTTTACGTCGACACGATGGCCCAGCATGCCGCGGCGCCGCGTGTCCTAGACCGCCGTGACGACCTGCGCGAGCAGATCGCCGGGCTGGAGGAACAACTCAGCGGGAGCACCCAGGACGAGCGCCTGACGAGCTTCCTGTCCCTGATCAACCAGGACATCAGGGAGAAAGCTAGAGGGCTCGACCTGGACTTCGCCGCCTCGCCTATCCGGCTCGACCTCAACCGGCTGACGGTGATCGCCGACACCACCGACGGACCAGTCCAGCTCAAGGACATGGGAAGTGCTGAGAACCACCTGGGCTACCACGTCTCCACCCTCCTCAGCCTCCACGAGTGGTTCACCAGCCACCGGAGCCCGGTTCCCCACGTCTTGGTCCTCGACCAGCCGTCGCAGGTGTACTTCCCCGCAGAACCGACCGGCGAGGAAGTTCTGCAGACCAACGACCGGACGCATCTGTTGAACATCTATAAGGCCATACACCGCACGTTGCAGCGGCTCGACGGCAAGATGCAGGTCATCGTCATGGAACACGCTGACCTTGACGACCCGGCCTTCAGCCAGCATGTAGTCGAACGCTGGCGCTATGGCAACAACTCAGGACTCGTGCCCTCAACCTGGATGGAGCCCGAGACCCCGGCAAGCTGATGACTGGCAACCACCGCCCCGCCTGCCGCCGCAGGGACGGTACAGGGAGAACGACGGTCACGAAGGACGTGACCGTTGCCAGGTCCTCTTCGCCGAGGGGGAACCTCACGGCTGTAATGGTGCATAGCCTAAAGCGTCCGAACCCATGCCAGACTGCGCATGATCGGGTGGAGTGTGCCACCGGTTCCTGGCGTGGGTACTCCAGGATTCGGCGAACTCGTCGGTTTCCGGTGATCGGCGACAGCATGATCGACGCCGCCATCTGCGATGGCGACATCGTCACCGTCAGGAAAGCCGACAGCGCCGACCACGGCGACATAGTCGCCGCCATGCTGGACGGCGAAGCCACCGTCAAGCGCCTGTGCCGCGAGAACGGCCGGGTCTGGCTCATGCCACACAACGCGGCCCATCAGCCGATCCCCGGCGACGACGCCGTTATCCTCGGCAAGGTAGCCGCCGTCCTGCGCGCGCTCTGATCCAGCACGCCCCGCGCCGCCCAAGGGACGTCCCCCCTCGGCACGGAGTCCCCCTGCACGAGCCGACAGAACGCCGGCACGTACCAGCCCAACGACAGGACCCGACTTGACCCTGATGCCCGGAGCACGCGTGCCGGGACGGACCTGGACAGTCCGCCTCACCGGCCACCCCGATCACACCGTGTCCGTCACCTGCAGCACCGCCGCGTGCCGTATGCCGCCCCGCTCGAAGGACGCCGCCAGCATGCGCCGCTTCGCCGCCGAGCACATCAAGGCCCACGGACGCCTCGCCGGCGCCCGCCCCAACGCCGCCTGCAACTGCGGCAGCACGCACTGCGCCCTCCACGAATCCCGCGTCCAGTGCGCCGGCACCAGCCTGCTGGTCCTCGCCCACAACCCGGCCGTCGGCCAGGTCTGGACCCTGGCCGAGGTCTGCCAGACCTGCGCCCGGGACATCCCGCACATCACCATCCTGGCCACGGCCAAGCGCGCCGCCCCCACCCCTGCGGCTCCTTCCGTGGAGCAGCCGGCGCCGCGCACCGCGGTACCGGGCGGGTTCTCCTCACCGGAGGCCGCTCCCGAACCCTCACCGGGCCGGCGCCAGCCCCACCGTCCCCACCGTCCCCACCGGCGCGGCTGAGACCGGCGCGGAGCCACCGCAGAGCCCTCGCAGAGTTGCCGGCTTGCCACTGGATGAGCACCGCTGGGGTCAGCGGCGGGTGACGCCGTAGCCGGTGTCGTTGAGGGCGGCCGTCCAGACCTCCCGGTTGAACCACTTCGTGATGTCGGGCTGCATGGCGGTGATGGTGTCCATCCGGGCCTGCCAGTCGGTGCCGGTGGGTCGTTTGTCCTGGCAGCCGGCGCAGCCGTCCTCGCCGTGGATGTGGCCGGCCATCCAGGCGTTGACGGCGACGTTGACGATGACGTTGTAGAGGTCGCCGCCGCTCTCCTCCAGGGCGTCGGGGACACCCCCGAGGATGAGCGCCAGCTCCGGGTTGTCGACTGGCGGCATCGGCGCGCGCCCCACCTGGCCGCCGGGCGTGCTGCTGGTCTCGGCCGCCTGCCGTTGCTGGGCGATGCTGGCCGCGAGGCCGGCCGGGTCGAAGTACCGCCAGGCGGAGCGCTCCTGGATCCCGAGGCGCTCGGCGACGGTGCGGATGTTCCGCTCGATGGTGTCGGCGACCGTACCCGGGCGGACCGTCACCCCGCGGTGGGCCAGCTGAGCCAGCGTCTCCGCGACCGCTTCCTTGAAGGCTTGGGTGTTCCTCATGAACACCATCCTTCAGCAAGAGGACAAGATCCACCGCCCCCGGTCAGTTCTCGTATCGGAGCCGCGGAGGCCGAGTTGAGGCTGCTGTGACGGTCTCGCTGGTACAGCCGTCAGCCACCGGGTCGACGGTCGCCGGTCCAGCCCTCGGTGAACGCCCTGAGCCGGTCTCGCTGCCGCTCCTCTTCCGTGATGCAGGCGTCGAGCACGGCCTGGTCGACGTGGGGGGCGACGGCGGCGGCCCCGAGCCCCAGCCGGGTTCGTCCCGTCGCGGTCTCGCTTCCCTCGGGCGGGGCGCCATGGCAGGACCCGTCCCGACAGCATGCTGCAGCACAGGGTCCTACGGACGGCGTGCGGCCGGTCGTTCGGCCCGTACCATCCCCGACAGCGGCGTACCGAACCGCGTTCGACCAGTGCCCATACCGGAGAAGGGGAGTCACCTGTGATCAGGAGTGCTGTGGCCGAGGGGCAGCTGTACCGCGACCTCGCCCCCGACATGAAGGAGCGGGACCGGCGACTGCGCGTTACCGCGGTCCGCGACGGACGGGCCGACCTCGTCGTGGAACACGACCTTGGCGGCCCGGCCGGCCGCAAGACCCATGCCAGCTCCGCCCGGCTCCGGTCCGCCGCATTTGAGCTCGTCGAGGACCCGGCCGACGCCGACCCCCAGTACCTGGCCCTGCTGGCCGCCCTCACTGAAGTTCACCACCCCGGGGCCACGCCGCCCGACTACGCGCGCGCGGCCCTCCGCGTGCTGCGCCGGCTCGTCCCGGCGGGGGAGGTCCGGTGACCGTACGCGAGACAGGGACCGCCGGCACTCCGGACCGGCGTGACCCGGACGATCCGTGCGGTCGTACGGCCCGCACATGCCCCACCGAGCCTGGCTCACCGAGCGGGGCGGCGTCTGCCCCGGCGTCCCCGGCCTTGCCGGATCCTGGAACGGGCCGATGAGCACGAAGGCGCACAAGGCCAGGTGACCAGCCGCCAGGCCCGGTTATGTGCGGCCGGGCACTTAAGCCCGCGGTCTGCCCGTACGCCACCGACCGGGTTCGAGGGCCCTTGATGGTGAAAGGGAGTGGAATCGCTCCCGCTTGTCAGGGCTTCCTGACATCCTCATCCTCGTCGGACCGTCAGGAAACCCTGACGGCCTTGTGCTGGGAAAAAGGGATGTTGGGGATGGGCTGGGTGGATGAAAGCGGCCGGCACGAGGGCCGGGTGGCCGCGGTACTGGCGGACGGGCAGGAGGCCGCGCCCATCGTGGCTCTGGGAGGGAGTACGGCGTGGTGGGACAGCGACGGCACCGTGTCCGAGCGCGCGGTCGCGGTGAAAGCCGCCTGCGGATGCGGCTGGCGCGCGAGCGGCACGCATCCAGTGGTGTGGGGTGACGTCGAGGCGACCGAGGGCGAGCACGCGCGGACGGGCCCGTGCGCGGACTGGGAGTACCACGTCACCACCGTCGAAGGCCTACTCCCGCGCGATGTCGAGCAGATGCTGACCGCCCTGCAGGAGCGGATCGGCGAACTCTCCCGGACCCGGCCGGTCACCGCCCTGCGGGCTGTCGCCCGCCTGCAGGACACCGCGCCGGGCTTGGCGGTCGAAGCCGTACGCGCAGCCCGGGCTGCCTTTGTGACCTGGGAGGCGATCGGAGCGGGCCTGGGCTGCAGCCGCCAGTCCGCCCACGAACGCTACGCCCACCACGTGAAGGAGTAACTTCACCAGGGGCCGAGCCCGACCCGTCGCAGCCCCCGAGGAGGACATGATGAGCAATATCACCGAGACCGAATACGGGCTCGCGTCCGACTCCTGGGAGGACATCGAGTCCCTGGGGAGGATCCCCCGGCCGCGCGCAGAGGCCATCCGGGCGGACAGCCGAAGGCAGTGGCCGGACGTGTACCTGATCCAACGGGTCAGCGGCGAGCCCTGGCGGCGGGCCGCCTCCTGACACCCGCGACCTTGCAGGCCACGGCGACGGGCGCGACGCGCAGATCGCGCCCTGCGCCGTGCGGTACGCCGTCCGGCGCCCTCCGACGCGCCGTGGCCTGGCGCGGCGGTCAGGCTGCCCCTGAAAACCCGGCGGACCGGCGGCGAAGGGCTCCGGGATGGTGCTGCGGCCACCGATGGAGCCGGTGCTCGCGCAGGCCGCCGAGGCGCTCCCGGGCCCGGCCGCACCGCGGGATTGATGTCGATGCCCGGCTGACGGGTGAGGTGCTGGGCAGGGAAGGCGCCGCAGGCCTGGCAGGAAGCCGGACGCGCGCGGGCCCCGTTTCGGCAGGATCAGGCGGGCTGCGCCGACGGCGTCGCCCGTGAGCTGCGGGAGGACGCGCGTCGCGGCCTACAGTCGGCGGGGGGTGATCTACTCGCCCAAGGTCTGTGCCGTCACGCCAGCCGGGACCCGATCCGAAACCGCATGTCCCCGGCAGCCCGACGGACATCCTCCGACAGGGCCTCCACCTCCAGCACCCCGAGCAACACCATCAGGGCCCGCGCCTCATCCTCGGCCAGCAGCCGCAGGCGCGGCTCGGGCACCCCATCCAGCAGCGAATCCAACAGCTCCAGCACACCGTCATCCATGTCGCAGACAACGCGGTAGGCCGGCCGAAGTCACCAACCCGCAGCAGGGCGAACACTGGCCGCGCAGCACCGGCCCGTCGGGCAGGGCCAACCCAGGGCCGGCGACCACGGACCGGATCCGGTCCAGGGGCTGCATGGTTCCCTCCCGGCCGTACACGGCCACGCAGCGGGCGACCGCCGTCCGCTGACGTTGCCGTCATCGTTGCCGTCAGACACTCCAGAGGCCCCACCGGAAACAAATCCGGCGGGGCCTCGATTAGATTACCGAAAAGACTTCGTTTCAGCCGCGATCAAGCACTTCTTCGGCTGCTGCCTTGACGGCTTCTAGTGCACTATCGTCCACCGAAAGTGGCGCTGCGAGCGTTTCAATCCACTGATGCATCTCGACCGCATCTAGATCCCGCCAACGCGGATGCAAAACAGCCCTTTGCGCGATGACCCCCCAGCGATGCGGGTGACGAGAAAGCTGATACCAGTCAGCCTGCTTTTGCGCTCGCCCCGGCGTTGAACTCGAACGCAACCCCAAGATCAAACCTTCACGAAGGCGATTCAACGCCGACGCGTAAATCGGGCTCCCGTTGAGTATGTCCGAGCCCTCAGGGTGCTCGAATTTGAACTCCATGCCAGCGCGAAGCAAGACCTCCACCTGGGCAAATGAGTCGAACTCGATGAGCTCTGCCATCAGAATGGGTTCCTTCCATGGAAGAGGACGTTCCCGGCCGGGATTTTCAAGGAACCCCTCGCGATCAGCTCATTTGGCTGAGAACCAGGGCCAAGCTCGACGCCTTGAGGCATACGGAAGGCGAAAAGGAAATCCGCTTTCCCGGCGTGTGACGGATTGTTGATCATTACGTTGCGCTCAATTTCTACAGAGCTCCCGATCTCCTGCGTCACATGCACCTTCCCTGCGGAGTTCGCACCGATTCTAAGACTGCCGTCACCAGACAGGATACCCGCGTGTCCATCTGCGCTGGTGTAATGGAAGTAGACATCGTCATCGAGTTTATCGACGAGGTTATTGACTTCATGAGTCGCTGGGTTATTGCAGTTATGGACGAGTATCGATGTGGCCCCCGCCAGCACATAGTACGTGTGATGGTCGGCGACCGTCAGGTTATACGTATTCTGGGTTGCACTGTAGGGGCGGATCCGCTTGACGAGAACCGGCGCTCCGTCGTCCTTGCGGAGGGTGTCGCCTTGGCGGAGCGTCCCGGCCTCGAGCCAACGATGGTGTGTTTCAGACCAGACGACGTGGTGAGTTGTTGTAGTGATTATGCCGCTGCTGCTGCCCGTGTCGATCTCGATATCGACGTAACTCTTGTCGTCTTCAGTGTGGACCGTGCCGGTTACGGATTTGGCTTCAGTCTTTCCCGTTTCCGGCTCGGTTGCAACTACTTCATCACCGTTCCGAACGTCCTCAATCGACTTGCTTGTGCCATTCGCCAGTAGCACCTTGGTGCCGGCGGGGAAGCTATCGCAGCGGCTGAGAGCGGAACGGATGCTACCGGCAAGTTTGCCGCTGCCCTTTTCGGCGAGTTTTGTCGCGGATTTAGCGGCGCCTCCACCAGGCATTGGGGCAAGAAGGGAGCCTGCCTGGTAGCTGTCGCCCTTTGTGTCGACGCCGAAGTATTCCATCAGGCGGTCGTATGCTTGCTCGGGTGTAGGGATGCCCACGAGCGGCAAAACCATCTTAGCTGCGGGCGCCATTACCAGGGTCGCTGCTTGAGGGACTCCTCGACCCAGGCCAGCCACTACGAATGCGATCTTCTTCTTGATGGCATTCGCGTCGATGAACTTGACGTTTTGGTTTTTGTAGATCTGCTTGGTGATGTTGCGCGGTGACCAGTTGTCGCCGTTGCCGTTGTTCCCGCGGTAGTCGGGAGCGGGTGCGTGGGTTTCGTAGTACCTGCGCTGGCTGGAGATTGGGGCGTAGGTGATTTCGTGGGAGTTGCTGGCGGTGATGACCGTGTGGCCGTGGCAGTCGTAGAGCGTTCCGCACTCTTCGGTTCGCAGGCCGCTCGGGTCCCAGTTGCCGATGGGGTTTCCACTGGCGTACGTGTACCCGTTCATTTGGAGCGGGTCGGTGATGTCGATGATGGGGTCAACGGAGATGAACCGGCCGGTGGTCGACTCGTACTCGCGCGCTCCGATGTGGGTGAGAGCGGTGTTCGTGTCGTCGATGCCGCTGCCGAGGAAGCCGTGGCTTCCGGGCCAGTTGCCGGGCTGGCCGCCGCGCGGGTTTCCGTACGGATCGGACTTCCGGCGAGTGACGGTCTGGCCGCTGCTCTGGTCGATGGTGGTGTTGGCGGTGTTGTGGTGGTCGGCCAGCTGCACGCTCAGCTGGTGGTTGTTCGCCTTACCGCCGGTCTGGCGGACAGTGGTGGCGCCGGGGCCGCTGTAGTAGCGGATGGCGTCGAGGGCCTGGCCGGCCTTGTTGACGGTGATCTCGGCTTCGCCGAGGTAGAGGGTGCGGCTGCTGCCGGTTTCCTCGATGAGGCGGTTGCCTCCGGCGTCGTAGATGTAGGTGGTGGTGTTGTCGAAGGTGAACTGCTGGGGACCTGTGGCGTTGCAGGACCACAGCTGGAGGTCACCGCCGTCGGCTGCGTTGTTGGGGACGTCGACGCACTGACTGGTGGCCGGGTTGTACAGCGACTTGTCGCTGGCACGGTAGACGAACTTCTGCTTGTCGCTGCCGTCACAGGCGACCAGCACCAGCTTGGCGCCGCTGGCGGTCAAGCACTTGTCCAGGGCCCGGACGGTGTTGCCGGTCAGACGCCACTGCTGCGCCTTCGTCTCGTTACAGGGGTAGATCTGCACCGGCGTGCCGTCGGCGGTCTTGCCGCTTTCTACGTCGATGCACTTGCCCGAGGCTCCGATGACGGAGACGGCTCCGATGCCGGGGCTGGTGGCGGAGGTGACCTTGCCGCGACGGTCCCAGTTCAGCGTTTGGGTATCACCGTCGATGCGCCGACTCGTTGTGTTGCCGAGGGCGTCGTAGGCGTAGTTGGAGACCGAGTTGGCCGTCGACCCCGGGCTGCGGGTGGTCTTCTCGGCCTTCTCCAAGGCATGCGGCTTGATCTTCAGCGGCGGCTGGGTGCCGTTGCCGGCGATGGTGACGCCATAGGTGTAGGTGGTCTCGTCGTCCAGCGCACTGTTGGTCAGGTCGCGTTTGATCAGCTTGGTGCGGTTGCCGATCGCGTCGAACTGGTATTCCTGCCAGAAGCCGTCACCATCCGGGCCGAGGGTGACGTCGGCCAGGCTGGGGCCGGCGCATGCCGCCGTCTTGCCGGTCCATGCCTTTGTCAGCTGGCCCATCGGGTCGTAGACGTAGCACTGGCGGTCTTCGCGTCCACCGGGCTGGGTGTCGGTGACCGAGGTGATGTTTCCGGTCGGGTCGTAGGTGTAAGAGACGTCGCTGATCCGGTTCGGACCGGTCTCGCGGTCGCTGATCTGGTTGGTCAGCTGTCCGGTGTTCGGGTTGTACTGGTTGGTGGTCCACACCCGGTTGGGTGCGTTGCCGGTCGCGGTGCGCAGGACTTCACCGTACGGGCTGTACTTGACGTCGGCGGTGTACCAGGTCAGGCCGGACATGCTCTGTGGCATGCCGTCGCGGTCGTAGCGGGTGGCCAGCTTTTCGGCGGCCAGGCCTCCGGGTGTAGCGGGGACGGTAGTCGACTGGACCTTGCCTGTCGGCGTGTAGGTGGTGCTGTAGACGTAGGTGCCCGCGAGGCCCTTGGTACCGGGCACGTCCGGAATGGTGATCTTGGATCCGGTGGGCCGGTACTCGGTGTCGTAGCCGGTGACCTCGCTTGTGTAGGCGGCGCCGCTTTCGTAGTGCGTGGAGGAGACGGCGAGGCCCTTGGCGCCGGGCAGCGAGTCGAATGTCCAGGAGGTGACGAGTGGGCCGTTGGCCGCGTCGTCGTGCAGTTCGGTTGCGCGGCCGAGGGGGTCGTAGGTGGTGAACTGGGTCCGGCCGGTTGAGTCGGTCGTGGAGATCTTCTGGTTGAGGTTGTTGTAGGAGACGGTGGTCTTGCCCGCGTCGGGGTCGTCCGACCAGGTCATTCGATCACGGGCGTCGTAGCCGTAGGTCCAGCTGTTGCCGGCGGGGTCGGTGACCTTGGCCAGGTTGCCGCGTTCGTCGTAGGAGTACGAGGTCTTGTTGGACGTGGTCAGGTCGGTCGAGGTGTAGTTGCGGACCTCGGTGGTGCGGTTGAGGGTGTCGGTCCAGGTTTCGCTGGCGCGGCTGCCCTTGAGCGGAGTGGAACCGTCGGGGGACATTCCGGTGCGGCTGCGGGTCCAGTCGCCGCCGTATTCGGTCGTGGCCGAGCTCTGCTCTACACCGGCGTGCAGGCTGGTCGCGCGGATCGTGCGGCCGAGTCCGTCGTAGGCGATCTTGGTGGAGTTGGGGATCTGGAAGACGCTCTCCGGAACGAAGATGTTCTTGCCGGGGTCGCCTTCGGCGTAGTAGCCGTTGTTGGTCTGCCGGACGCTTCCGTTCGCGTTGTAGAAGGTGTCCGTGATGAGGCGGCCGCTGCCGAGTGCTTCGCTCTGGGTCTGGCGCGTGCGCATGAGGCCGTCGTAGATCGCGACCGAGGTGGAGTACGTGCCGTCGTCCTGCAGCGTTCTGCTCGTGACGGCGGGTGCTTCGTGCTCGGAGATCTGGTACTCGGCCGTCTTCGCCGGCTTGTCCGACGTCTTCTGCGATGCGGTCCAGACGGCGGTGGTCCGGCCGAGGTTGTCATAGGACGTGGTGATCTTTCGCCCGTTGGCGTCCGTGACTTCCAGAGGGTTGCCTCGAGCCGGATCGATCTTGGTTGACCCGGTGTGTCCCAGCGCGTTGGTGTTGGTGACCGTGAAGGCAACCCCGGCGGCGGGGCTGTAAGAGGAGGATGTGATGTTGCCGGCCGCGTCGTAGTCCTTAACGCGACGGCCCAGGGCGTCGTACTCGACACGCCCGGAAGGTGCCCATCCGGTGCCCGCGGCGTCCAGGGTCTCCAGTTGGACGGCGAGTCCCTTGGTGGGCGCCGCGCCGAATGCGTTCAGGGCATCGTAGGAGGTGCGGGCGTCCTTGAGTGCGGTCCCCGTGGATGCGTGGGCGCAGTCG
Organism: Streptomyces sp. NPDC048352; assembly: GCF_040651895.1. Taxonomy (NCBI): domain Bacteria; kingdom Bacillati; phylum Actinomycetota; class Actinomycetes; order Kitasatosporales; family Streptomycetaceae; genus Streptomyces; species Streptomyces sp. NPDC048352. The sequence continues at coordinate 10,786 of NZ_JBEZKZ010000001.1, read as the reverse complement.
CCGGTGGTCTTCCGTACCCGTTGGGGCAGGCCGATCAGGTTTTTGGCCGGGTTGTGGACGTAGGTGGTCGTGGTGCAGCTCTGCTCGACTGTGGACCACGCCGTGCCGTTGTGGGACAGCGCGTCGGTCTGTGCCGTGACGGGGAGGCCGTAGGTGGGGTCGTAGGTGTTGAGCGTGCGGATCATGCGGGACTTGCCGCCGCTGATGGCCTGTACCTCGTCGGTCCGGGCTGTGCCGCCGCGGAATGCCTCCAGAGGTGTGGTGCCGTCCCTGGGGCGGGCTGCCGTCTTCTGGCTCCAGGGCCAGGTCACCTCTCGGGAGACGACCTGGCCGCCCGCCTTGCTGTAGGTGATGGTTTCGGCGGTCAGGCCTTGGTACTGCGGCAGGTCTTCGCCGAGGTCCTCGGTGCCGGTGGAGTCCTTGATGGTTACCTTGGGTCGGCCGGCGTCACCTGACATGCCGCGGAAGTACCGGTGGCGTGATTGTGATTCTTCGGTCGCGTCACTCTTGGCCGCATTGGCGGTGACGCCGCGCTTCGTCACGACGCTTGGGTAGCCGCGCCACTGGCTGTAGGTGCGCAGCTCGGGCTTGGAGAAGTCGTCGGTGTCCTTGGCCCAGGCGGCGTCGCCCTCGTAGGTGTAGCTGGTGGCGACGTCGGGCTGGCGGGCGACCCGGTCCTTCTCTATGACCTTGTCGACGACGTATTTGTTGAACCACTCGAGCTTGGGCTTGTCCAGGTCCGGGTCCGGGGACCAGTGGACCGGGAAGCAGCGGCCGGTGTTCTCCTCCGGCTTGGGATGCGTGGTTCCGACCGGGCACGGATCCGAGTAGTCGACGTACGTCTCACTACCGGTTTCGCTGCGGATGGTCTCCACGCGCAGGCGGTCGAAGTCCGGGGTGGCGTCGTTGGAGCCGGTCGCAACCCGGTTGGGCATGTCCTTGACGTTGGCGATGAAGGAGACTGGGGGAAGGCTGGTGGACTCCTGGTTGCCGGCGGCGTCCTTGGTGGTGCCGTAGCCGGTGCGGGTGATGGACTCCAGCCACAGCGGCGGGTGGGTGTCGGTGCGCTGCTTGGGGAACGACTGAGCTAGGTTCCATCGGTCCACCAGCGACAGGGCAGTGGAGCCCTCGGTCCGCTGGCCGTAGGTGGTGACGGCGGTCAGGCGCTTGCGGGTCCAGAAGGTGGGTGAGGCGATGTAGCAGTCCTTGGCGTCCGCCTTGCAGTGCAGCGTCGAGGGGGTGTCCCACCAGGGCTGCTTGTCGCCGTAGTTGTTGCCTTCGAACTCGGCGTCGGAGCACTCGGTGGTGCCCTCCTTGATGCAGCGTTCGGCGACGGTGAACTCGACCTTGGCGCCAGGAGGGCCGGCGAGGCTGTCGCTGCGCAGGCCGTAGGTGATCTGGGTCGGGTACCCACCGCGGATGTAGGCGACCTTGGCCTTGTACTTCTCGTTCTTGGCGTAGCGGTTGGTCTCCTTGGCCCAGTCGATGATCATTGCGTTGCCGTGGACGTCCTCGACGTAGTCGAGGTTCCACCGCCACGCCTGCTCACACGAGGAACTGGCGAAGGCCGTCTGGTAGCACGGCTCACCGGGGTGATTGCCGAAGACCGGGACGGTGAAAACGGAGTTCGTGACCGGACGGGTACCGGAACCGTCGAGGTCATGGCGTCCGAAGAAGTAGCGGGTGCCGTCACGGGTGGTTACGACCCAGTACTCACCGTCCTTGGCGCCGTTAGGCACCGAAGCGTCGGTCTTGTGCTCGACCTTGGAGCCATTGTCGGAGACCGGAATCCACTGCCCCGTGGCAGTGTCATGTACCAGCTCGGTGGCCCCGCCGCCGAGGGACATGGTCACCGAGTCCCCGGCCCAGCACAGGTCGCGCTTCTTCTTGTCAGCGCTGTTGTCGTTGTTGGGCTTGGACGGCGTGGCTTTCAGATCATCGGCGCAGGGGCGGTAGCGGCGCTCGATGTAGCCGGGTTCGTAGTCCCAGCCGTCGCCTATCCAGGACGCCTGGCCGTTGGCCACGGACGTCTTGCCGTCGACTGCCTGCGAGGAGTAGGAGAACGCGACCGACGGCGCGGGCCCCGCTGGGGCGGCGGGCAGGTTCAGGGGGTAGCTCCAGGAGAAACCGCCGCTGCTGCTGCCCGCCGTCCATGATCCGGACGGGGAGAGGGAAGTGGCCGTGTACATCCCACCGGCACCGGACGCGCCGTCGGAAGCAGCAAGCACGACCGGGCCGCCGCCACCGGTCATGGTCCGCATGCCCTCGCTCGGCGCGGTGGCCGGGTCGATGGTGGCGCGGACCGTGCCCGCGGCAGCGTCGTTGGTGCTGGGGACGTCTTGGGTGACCGTGCACTCGGGGAGGTCGGGAGTGGTCAGAAAGCACGCCGGGAGCTGCTTGAGCTCCAGGCGGGTAGCCCACTCGGTGCCGTAGAGGTCCTTGAACGTCTTGTAGTCCAGCTGGACGTCCACCGGTGTGGAGCCCTCAGCCGGCGGAGTCACCTTGATGAGCGCGCCGTCGACACTCGCGGCCTCCGTTGCCGCGCGGGTCTCGACCGCCACCGACCAGGTACCGGACGGGGCCGGCGGGGTGGGGTTCGCCTCGGTGGGCGATGCCTTGCCGATACTGACCGGAAGCGTGCCCGCCTGGACGAGTTGATCACCCGAGAGGGCGACGCTGACCGTGCCGCCGGCCGGCGGCGTTACCTTGGAGGGCTCGTACTCCGGCGGAGGCTGGACGGGAGCTCCCGCCCAGCCTTCGAGCTTGGTGGCCTCGACCTGGTCGAGCTTGGCCTTCATGTCCTGCTGGAGCCCGGGCAGCTGGACCCCGCTGCGGTCGCCCGGTGATGCCGCCCACGCCTGGGCGGGCAGGAGTGATGCGACCAGCGCCACCGAGATGGTGATGCCGGCATGCCCGGCGAGACGCGCGCGTCTCATGCGCGCTCTCTTGTTTCCGGGCAGGCGGAAATGATGCGCCGACAACGGCGACATGTAGACCCCCCACGATCTGCCCACGGTGACGACACACGTGTGGCAGGAAACTGACAAATAGTCTGCTGATTCTCAGGCTCGCGCGAGCAGAAAAGCCATAGCGATCTAGGTGGTGTGGGCTTTATCACTTACCGGCGGCATACGTCGTGGCAAAAGCGACATTAGGGCTCCACCTGCAACATTCTCGCAGGTGACGCCAGCTGCCTGAATCAGTCATGCTCTGCTCGCACATTCCGTGCGCGAACGTCCGGATGGGGAGCCGGTATTCGTGCCGCCCGGCCATCGGGCTCCTTTGTCTGAGAACACCCAGGGGTGGCGGAATCGCATACCCGAGGGGGGAGAAGAAGTAGCGTGTCAAAACCCGAACCCGCACCCGTCGGTTCGTCAAAAAACCCTGACGCAAGCAGAATCGGCCAGCAGAGCTGGCTTCGGCGACGCAAAAATCTTGGCGGCCTCGCGGCGCTGCTGGCCGTCGCCGTCGCCGTCCCCGTCGTCCTGAACCGTAACGACACCAGCACCCCGACTGAGGCCACGCCGTCGCAGAACCCCAAGACTTCTGTCAGCGCCCCCGAGGCGCGTCGACTGGCGAAGGAGAGCGGCAAGGAGGTCGAGGTCACGGCTGAGGCCACCGCGCACACCACCACATGGGCGCAACCTGGCGGAACCTTCAAGTTGCGCGTTTCCAGTGCTGCGACGCGGGCGAAGATCGGCAGCCAGTGGAAGGCGATCGATACCACGCTCGAGCGGGTCGAGGGCGGCTTCGCGCCCAAGGTGGTGAACGGGCGCGTCGTCTTCACCGCCGGCAGCAAGGCCGCGCCGGCCGGCGACAGCGGACGGGCGTCCCGCAGTGTCTCCCGCGCAGCTCTCGTACAGCCTGCCGTGGTCAAGGCCGATACGCCGACTCCGGCATGGGCGGATCTGGTGCGCTTGCATCTGGACGGCCATGACCTGGCAGTCGCCTGGCCGGGGCCTCTGCCCGAGCCGGTCATCTCCGGCCCGCGGGCTCTCTACGAGAATGTCCGTCCGGGCATCGACCTGGTCATGACCGCGCAGGACGGCGGCTTCACACACGTCCTGGTCGTCAAGGACAAGCAGGCAGCTGCGGACCCGCTGCTGGGCCAGCTGGATTACCGGCTCTCCTCCCCGGACCTGACCTTCCACCTCGATGAGGAGTCCAAGTCGGTCAGTGCGCGGGACGCGCAAGGTCAGGAGGTCGCTGGATCTCCGACTCCGTTCATGTGGGACTCCGCGGGCAAGGTCGCTGTGACCGAGGGGGAGCCGCAGGCGAAGCCCGCGCCGGAGGCGAAGGACCACCCGACCCTGGCGCTGCCCGGGCTCAACGGTGCGGAGGGCAATCACGCGAAGGCGGCCGGTGCCACGCTGTCCGGCGAGAACGTGCTGCGGGTGACGCCCAACACGCAGCTGTTGAACGATGCGGACACCGTGTATCCGGTCTTCATCGACCCGTCGATCAAGGGCCACAAGCAGAACTGGACCGCCCTCTACAAAACCGAGGGCAACTCCAGCTTCTGGAACGGGCAGAATTACAACAGCGGATCCGGCACGCCGGAGGCCCGTGTCGGCTACGAGACGACGACCTACGGCACGTCCCGCTCCGCGTTCATCTTCGAGTTCCCCACCCAGATCCAGGGAGGGCAGATCCGCTCGGCGAACCTGCGGATGCTGCAGACCTACTCCTGGGGCTGTGACGCCAGGGCCTTCGACGTCTACCACACACCGTTGATCACCAGCTCCAGCACGTGGAACAACACCAACAACGCCACCTTCTGGGGCAAGCGCATCGCCGGCGCGAGTACCGGCCACGGCTACAACAGCTCCTGCCCCGACGCGTGGGTGGGCATCGACATCAAACCGACCGTCGAGGAAGGCGCCCGCGGCGCCTGGCAGAACCTCACGCTGGGCCTGCGTTCGCCGAACGAGAGCGATGCGAGCTACTGGAAGAAGTTCCTCGCCAGCGGTGAGAGCGCCCCGTTCATCGAGGTCGAATACAGCAAGGTCCCCGACACGCCGGTCCTTGCGAACATGAGCACCTCCCCAGGCGGTGCGTGCGTCACCGGGCAGCCTTTCACCAAGATCGGCAAGACGGATGTCGACTTCCGTGCCAAGGCCACGGACGGCGACGGCAATCTGCGCCGGCTGAGCTTCAGGATCTGGTCCGCCGACGGTTCGCCCGTCGCTGACGAGCTCCGCGACACCAACGGCGACGGCGCAGCGAACGTGACCGTCCCGTGGGAGAAGTTCACCCCCGGCAAGACGTACTTCTGGCTCGCCCAGGCCATCGACTGGGACGGACAGTGGTCCGGCAGCGGCCCCATGGACTCCGGTGGCGGCGGCTGGTGCACCTTCACCGTCGACCACACCCAGCCCACACCGCCCACGATCCGCTCCGAAGACTTCCCCGCCCCCGGCCCCGACGGCGCCGAGTGGAGCAAGAACACCCTCGGCCCCGGCAAGATCACGGTGATAGCGGGCGGAACCAACCCCGCGGACATCACCGAGTTCCAGTGGTCCCTCAACCACCCCGTCTACGACAAGAAGGCCGTCCCCGCCGCCGGGTCGGACACGGTGACCGTCGACGTCAACCCCGACAACGCCGGACCCAACCTCTTCTACGTCCGCGTCGTCAACAAGGCCGGCAACCCCTCCAACCCCGTCACCTACACCTTCTACGTCCGCCCCCGCCCCGGCCTCGACGGCCCCGGCGACACCACCGGCGACGGCAAGGCCGACCTCCTCGCCATCGACGCAGCCGGAAACCTGCGCGTCTACCCCGCCGACCAGGTCGGCGACCTCGACGCCTGGATGCCCGCCGCCACCGACAACGGCAAACCCGCACCGGCCGGCTACTGGAAGGACGCCAGCGGCAAGACCGCACTCATCGCCCACTCCAACGACTGGTACCCCGGCGACGGCATCACCGACCTCATCGCCCGCATGCCCGACGGCAAGCTCTACGTCTACCAGGGCGACGGAAACGGCCGCTTCGACATCAGCCGCCGCACCGAAATCCTCCTCCCCGCCGGCGCACCCGACCCCGCCACCTTCTCCCAGATCGTCGTCGTACCCGACATGAACGGAGACAAGATGGAGGACATCTTCGCCACCGCCGGCGACGCCTTCTGGATCCTCACCGGCTATAGCGGCGCCACCATCACCGAGGCCCGGCAGCTGTCCGCCACCAGCTGGACGAAACGCGACATCGTCGACGTCCGCGACATCACCGGCGACAACGTCCCCGACCTCCTCTTCCGCGACGACTCCACTCCCGACCGCGGCCTGGCTTTGCGCCGGGGCAAGCCCGGCACCGGCGGCGGCGCCGACATCAACTCCCTCGCCCTCGCCGTCAACTCCGCCGACGGCAAGGACCTCACCTACGCCACCACCGGCTGGGACAGCACCACCTGGCCCCTCCTGCGCGGCACCCCCGACGTCAACAACGACCAGATCCCCGACCTCTACCTGACCCGCAACGACGGCACCCTCCACCTCTACTACGGAGGCCGCACCGCCATCGGCAACGGCTGGCGCGTCGAAGAAGACGACTGGGCAACCGCCCGCACCATCGGCTGATCCAGAACCCGCTCCACCAACGAGTGCCCGGCCATCGCTCCACCCGGCCGGGCACTCGTACTCACCCCCCTCAAACAGGGCCGGAACACACATCTGCCAAGGAGACCACCATGCGCTTTCGCCCCGTCCGCCATGCCATCACAGCCGTTTCGGCGGCCCTGCTCGTCACGTCGTGCGGCGCAGGTAAGGACACCCCCTCCCACCCCGAGCCCGCCTCGACAGCCGCAACCGCAGCGCCGGCACCCAAGCCCCTGAACGAGGAGCAGCTGACCGCCGTGGCCCTGACCCCGCAGGACCTTCCTGACCACAAGGTCGAAGAAGCCTTCCAGGGGCCGGTCATCTCCGCGGACAAGCCCGAATGCCGGGACCTGGCCACCGCCCTCCTCGGCGGTGCGATGACCGGTACCGGCGGCCAGGTCCATACCCAGGCCACCAAGGACACGACCACGACGAAGGTGTCCCTGTACTCCTGGTACGGCACGAAGGCCGCAACCCTGCTCGCCGACATCAAGGCCGCCGGCCCGGCATGCGGCGGCCCCGTCAACGTCGTCAACGGCACCGAGAAGGTGACGCTCACCAACATCGTGCCCGGCACGGCCCCCGCCACCGGCGACGACAGCGCGACCTTCAGCGCGGAGCAGGACCTCAACGGCAAGAAGACAGCGATCGAGGCCATCGTCATACGCAAGGGCACCACCCTCGCGACCTTCACCGCGCACAGCGACTCCGGAACGGCGGAGAAGCCGGCCGAGGTAGTGGCGGCCCAGCTCAAGAAGCTCAACTGAACACGCCGACGCCACCGCGGTAGCGGGTGCTCCCGCAAGGTGCAGCCACCGTGTCACAGACAAGATCACAAACGCCTACCCGGGCCGACCCGACCTTGACTGCCATGGGCCATCCATCACCACGGTGTCGACTCGCAGCTCTTTCTCGCCTGCGCAGACGAAGCTCCCCTCCTGCCGGCTGCCCTCCAAGGTCAGGGCCTGCTTCGGAGCTGCGGTTAAGCCCGCACCAGATTCCATCCGATCATCACATCACCCAAGGGGTGCAGTATGAGCCTGGCCTTCTTCCTTCTCACCCTCGGCACCGTCAGCCTCATCACGGGCGCCGCACTCGCTCTCAACATCCGAGGTGCCGCCGCCGCGGCGGCACGCTACGCGGCGGCCAACGCCGCACTGGCCATGCACGCACGCGGAGACCTCGGCTCTCCAAAGCGGGTCATGTCGAAGCAGGTCTACCGGTACCTGGGAGCCGTCATGGGCCTCGCGGGTCTGCTCCTCACTCTCGGCGGCCTGCTGGAACTCGCCTTCTGATGCCCACGGCGCGCGCGACCCGCAGCAAGGGACCAGGATCCGGCCGCCCAGTGGCTGCTGCCGTCGCCGGATGCGCTGTGCCGGTACGCCGCCGAGCGGACCGCGACCTAGCCGTCGACGAGGCGGAGCAGCACCGGCTGCTGGACATCGCGGCCGACTACGGCGGCACGGGCATGGAGTTCACGCCCCGCCCCATAGCGTGACGGGCCGCCCCGGTGCCCCGGTGGGCCAGGGTCCGGGCCTCCGCTACCGCGGTCCTGTTGCGGTCCACCACCCGCCCCGCATCGGCGCCGGGTCCTGCCGAGGCCCGAGTGTGCCGGTGCCAGGCGCGCGGTGCCGCGGTTGCCGGTGCACCGCGGGCGAAGGCGTTGTTGGGGTGAGGGGATTGGCGGGGCCGTGGCACGCGTTGGTTGTGCGGCACCGCGCAGCGGCAGTCGGCGCCCGGTCTGTTTGCACCGCTAAGCGTGTGGGGTGGGTAGGGCGTTGAGGGCGGCGCGGGCGTAGTCGGCGGGGGAGGCGTCGGGGCCGTGGACCTGGGAGATGGCTGCCAGGACGGCCAGGTAGCGCGGGTCTTCGTCGACAGTGTCTTCGAGGAGTTCGAAGGCGCGGGAGGCGAGCCGGATGACACTGGCGTGGGTCGTCTTGCCGGCCTGGCCGCCGAGGTCGTGCTCCACGACGAGCCGGGCGCGGGCGCTACCGACCTCGACGACCCGCAGTCGCCGGTCTCGGGCCTTCATGTCGGGCGCCAGATCGCGGTACAGCTGGCCCCTGGTGACGGCCGTCGTCATGACGCATCCCTCCATCCCGGGATCTACATCCCCTCACCGGGTAGCACCCTAGGCCCTGCAGCCGCCTCGCGGTGCCTCGGGTGCTGCGCTCGTGGAGGCGGGGTGCCCTTCTCGTGGGCCGGGTCGGCACGCCGCCGAGCACCCTGAACGCCTCGACGTGGCCCTCCATGAACGATTTCTGGGCCTGGGAGGCGAAGACCCGGTGGACGGCCTTCCCGAGTACGACAGCCGCAGCGTGAACAGGTGGCATTTCACCGCCGTGCCGGCCAGCCGCACCCAGACTTCGGCGAAGTCGACCTCGGCCTCCTCGCCGGGCAGGTGGACTTGGAGGACCATGCCCTCCCTGTGCTGACGGCCGCGGCGGGCCTCGGCCTCGATCTGCGGGCGCCGGATCTGGACGTAGTCGCAGATCGTGGAGTACGACGCGCTGTCGAAGCCGTACTCGGCGGCCAGCCGCTCATGGATGCGCCGGGCGGTATGCCTCTGCTCCCGCGGCGCGGTCTGGTCCTCCCAGAGCATCGCGTCGATCCACCGTTTCGCGGGATTCAGCAACGTCGCCCGAGGCTTGGGCGTCTTCCGAGTGGCGGCACCGCCGACTGGAGCGCCTGCCTCACCGTCCGCCGGTGAGTGCCGTACTTCTCCGCCAATGCGCGCTGTGACAGCGAGGGATCAAGACGCCTGTCCCTGCGGACATTCGCAAACAGTTCGACCCCCGACAAACCCACCCCGTCCTCCCGACACGACCGCGATCAACACACACGGCCCCGACATGACCGTGATCGACGCACGTACCCTGTCCTCGCCGGGTGGACGGAGCAGTGCATTCACTCCCAAGAGGGCACGTCGCGGGCCTGCCCGTCGCGTGCCAGATCGCCAACGGTGAGCGCCGCTGTTGTGACGGCTTCAGGCTGGCTGTCGTGTATGTAATGGGCTGCGTCGGGCACCACGACATGCTCGCCTCGAACGGTCGTGGCGGCGATCTGGGCCTGCAACGAGGTCCACCGAGTCCGCAGGCCCTTCGGCAAACCCCGGGTCGCACTCAGGACGATCAGCGGCACGTCGGGCAGCTGCGAGCAGGCGCGTAGCCGCCGGACGGCCGGGATGTGGGTGCGGAGCAGCTGGCTCTCCGCAGTGCTGGTGCGCATTTGGTACGCGTGCGCGTTGCAGGCCAGCTCTGCGGCGATGAGCAGGTCCTGGACGCGCGGGTCGCCGCTCCTCTTGCTCGCTTCCTGCGTGGCCTGCTCGCGAAGTGAGCGACCAGCCGACCCCAGGGCCCTCCTCAGGACGGACAGCCGGGTAAGTACTGCTTCAGCTGCGCGGATGGTCCAGGGCTGGAAATCCTCGTGTGCAGGGTCCACGAGGACCAGCCCCGCTATCAGCTTCGGGTGGGCCCAGGCCACGAGCTGGGCCAGCATGCCGCCCCAGCTGTGGGCGACCAGGACGCATGGCCCGTTTCCCGTATGGGATAAGAGCGCGCTCAGGTCGTCGACCTCAGAGTCGATCGTGACCGGCATCGCGGGATCACTCGCACCAAGCCCAGCTCGGTCATAAGCGATGACACGGGTCTGCTCGGCAAGCGCGGATAGAACCGGCGTCCAGGTCAGCGCGGGTGTGCCACTGGCCGCTTCCAGGACCACTGTCGGGCCGCCGGCACCTGCCTCGACCCAGCGCAACACACGCTCTCCGCGGACCAGTTCACCGCGCTCCACCCCACCGGGGATCACGGCCGACATTGCCTGCGCGATGACGTCCTTCACGGTTCCCCCTGCGCCGTCCAAGACCCGCTGCGCCCTGTTGTCAACGGGTGGAGCGTCGAATGCATAGTCCATCTGCCGAGCCTTTCACGGCGCCGCCGACCTGCGCCCCGGCGAGAGGAACCGCTGGGAGTGGTCCGGCGCCACCACTTGACCTCTAGGGCTTGTGAGATGTCGTGATCAGCCGGCGGTCTTCAGGAGGACGTCGATCCAGATCATTGTGGCGCGGAAGTCGAGGCCGACGGGCAGACAGGCCCGCACCGTTTTCTAGCCCCGCGGCCCCCGGGTCGCTTCGGCACGGCGGAAGGCCTCGTCACAGGTCCGGCCGGAGCGGGTGGCCACCAGCGAGA